>JAZNZQ010000055.1:0-2384 GCA_045595035.1 Eubacteriales bacterium
CGTCACCAACGAGCCAAAGCACTGCATCGGGCATCTCCTCCTTGATCTCGTTCATCGCGTGGATGAGGAATTCCTGATTTTTTCTGTCCGAGAGCTCGCCGACGAAGCAAAGCACGAACTTATCCTGGCAGGAAAGCTCGCGGCGCAGCTTATCGCGTCCGACGCTCTCCTCTCTTACAGATGCGCCCATGCCGCGGCAGAAGAGCACCTTGCCCGAGGTGAGCTTGTGCTTTTTTACCACGCGCTTGTCCCACTCGTTCATCACGATTATGGAATCCGTGCGCTTTGCCAGATACTTTTCACACGCGAGCAGTGCCGTGCGCTTAAGGAAGCCGACGTCCTCGCTGAAGAGGTAGCCGTGCACCATATTCACTACCCTCGGACGCTTGTTTTTGGGCAAGCACATACGGATATGGAACGCCGCAAGCGAGGTGTTAACAAGTATGATGTCGAAGCCCTCCCTTGCAAGTATGCCCTTTATCTCCTCGCGGCAAGCGGTGTTAGCCGAGGAGAAGAACTTTTTTTCAAAGGGAACGTTGAAATCGGCGCCGTCGCCTCTGGCGAGCACCTTGACTATATATCCCTCACTACGGAGAGCCGCAATATATTCGAGATGGAAATTATTGATATGCGACATAGTCGAGGCAGCGTAAAGGATCTTGCCCTTGTATTCACCCATCTCGGGCTCGATCTGGAGCGCGGGCGTCTCGCGCGCTTCCTCGGGTGCGCTTATCTCTTTGTCAACGGCGTTATTATCCTGCACCTCGGTCTCCTCCTTCTCGTCGTTCTTTTCTACGTATTTTTCCTGCTTGTTTATCGCCTTGAAGGGCGTCTTTAAGAGTATCGCAAGGTCCATACCGAGCGACCAATTCTCAATATATTCGATATCGGCGTGTATCCTGTCCTCAACCGAGGTATCACCGCGCAGACCGCTGACCTGTGCAAGACCCGTCATACCGGGCTTTACGTAGTGCTTTACCATATAAAGCGGTATGATCTCGCGGAAGTAATCAACGAAGTGCGGCACCTCGGGACGCGGTCCTACAAGCGACATATCACCGAAGAGCACGTTAAAGAACTGCGGAAGCTCGTCTATTGAGGTCATACGGATAAAGTTGCCGAATTTCGTCTTTCTCGGATCCTCCGAGGTCGTCCAGGTGGACTCGGAGCCGACGTTCACCCTCATCGAGCGGAACTTGAGCATCGTGAACTTCTTACCCATCTTGCCGACCCTCTCCTGCTTAAAGAATATGGGTCCGGGAGAGGAAAGCTTAACGCCGATAGCGGCAAAGATCATAAGAGGAAGGGTCGCTATTATGAGAGCAAGCGAGCCGAGTATGTCTATAACGCGCTTGATGAATGCGTTAACGGGGTTATCAAGGGGGGTGGCGTGGATGTTGATCATAGGCAGGGAGCCGACCGTCTCGATCTGACGCGGAACCTTGAAGAAGCCGTATATAACGGGAAGGAAATAAACCTTGATACAGCGGTCGTCACAGAGGTTGACGAGCTTGATAAGATGCTTCTTATCGTACGCATCGATCGCAAACACGACGTCGTCGGGCTTGTACTCGTCGAGAATGTGTGCAAGCCTTCTGAAATCACCGAGCTTGTCACATCCGACATGGTCGTGTATCTTATCGCCGACGTATCCGACGATGAGCATTCCGCACTGCGGATTTGCCGCCACCTGACGGATGAACTCGGCAGCCGTAGTGGTATTGTCACCGACGATTATCACCTTACGCATGCTATACTTTCCGCGACGTATTATTTTCGCAAAGTAGATTATGAGATTTTTCTTAAATAGTAGGACCGCCGTGCTAAGCAGCGCTGAGGCGAGCATCCATACCATAACGAATCTCGAGTACTCGTCACGCACGAGGAGCACGCATACAAGCTCAACGAAGGCGTAATAAACCACGTTGGTCTTGACTATGCTCCACATAGCCACAGAGGGGCGCACAAAGGGGAGCGGACGATACATATTAAAGAGGAAATAGGCAAAGGACTGGAACATAACCACGATAAATACGGTGATGAGCGTGTAAGGTGCGTCTATCCTCAGATCGCCCGGATTTGAAAAAAGTCCCGCGAGCACGAACGCGGCAACGAGAGCCGCGGCGTTTAAAAACATATCTATGCCGTTTTCTATAGTGGATGCAATGGTACGATCGCCGTTCTGCATGCTTTACTCCCTTCGGGCGCGCGCAAGGTGAATGCGCGCCTACACGTATTTTGCGCGAAAATATACATTATATCATATAATAGCACTTTTTTCCCGTTTTGTCAACCTTGAGAAAAATTGTTGCAATACACCATCTACGCCATCATACGGCAAACGGTAAATACTTCCCCTTGATTATTACCTTTTTCTGTGGTAT
>JAZNZQ010000056.1:0-3802 GCA_045595035.1 Eubacteriales bacterium
TGCCGAGCGTATCGGACAGAGTGTAGGAGTCGATGAGGTCTTTTGTGAGCTTCTTCCCGAACAAAAGCTTGAGCATGTTGAAAGAATAATGAAGGATCACACTGTGACCGTTATCGGTGACGGCATAAACGATGCTCTCGCACTCTCCCGCGCACACGTTGGTATCGCGATGGGTGCTATGGGGTCGGATACGGCCATCCAAAGCGCTGATATTGCCCTTATGAATAACGACCTTTCGAATATTCCTCACGCGCTGAGACTCGCGAAAAAAACGAAGAATATTATATTCCAAAATATCGTTCTTGCTTTTTCGATCAGCTTTGTTATGATCTTTTTGGCAGGGGCGGGCATCGTCTCTCCGCTTGTCGGTGCATTTTTGCACAACGTCGGCGCGTTTACCGTTCTCATCAACAGCGGAAGGATCATTGCGTTCAAAAAATGATGACAAAGGGAAGCGCCGTGTGCGTTTCCCTTTAAAATATTATTTAAATAAAAATCTTAAAAAAGTTGACAAACAAGGATATATTATGGTATAATAAATTAGTTGTTGATTTTACAACAAGTATGACAAAATAAGACATAGAGGAGAATAATATATGAGCAACTATGTTATTTTTACTGATTCGGGATGCGATATAAAGGCGGATGTCCTCAAAAGTTGGGGTGTCAGCTCGCTTGATCTTACCTTCCGTTTTAACGGAGAAGACAAAGAGTATTCCAACAGCGATATGGATATTACTTCGTTCTACAACAGAATGAGAGAGGGCGGTGTCGCAAAGACTGCTGCCGTAAATATCGAGACCTTCAAAAATGCTTTTGAGAGCATTCTTAAAGAAGGAAACGACCTTCTCTATCTCGGTTTTTCCTCGGGTCTTTCTACTACATATAATTCGGGAAGAATGGCTGCTGCTGAGCTTGCTGAGCTCTATCCCGAAAGAAAGATAATTGCTGTCGATACTCTTGCGGCATCTGCAGGCGAGGGACTTCTTGTTTATCTTGTAACAAAGAAAAAAGAGGAAGGTGCAACCATTGAAGAGGCGGCTGAGTATGCCGAGAGCATAAAGCTCAATATTTCCCATTGGTTTACAGTTGACGACCTTGTATATCTCAAGCGTGGCGGCCGTGTAAGCTCTACTGCGGCTTTTGTCGGAAACGCACTCGGCATCAAGCCGGTAATGCACGTAGACAATGCAGGTAAGCTTATCAATATGACAAAGGTCAGAGGCAGAAAAACATCTCTTATGGCTATTGTTTCCAAGTATAGTGAGACTGCGATGGATCCCGATTCGGGTACAGTATTCATATCTCACGGCGACTGTATGGCGGATGCTGAGTTTGTTGCAAAGCAGATCAAGGAAAAGCACGGTGTAGAGGTTAAACTCATAACAGACGTCGGTACAGTTATCGGTGCACATTCCGGCCCCGGCACGTTTGCGCTCTTCTTTGTTGCAAAAGAGAGATAATTACAGCTAAATAAATCATTCGGAGGATTTGAGTATGTTCAAATCAAAAAAGGAGTCGGCTGAAAAACAGTCGAAGGAAGTTAAATATCTCGGCGGTCTGCTTTTCTCAAAGATGGCGGCGGGCGGAGCTGCACAGCTTGCCAATAATGCCGACGAGGTAAATAAATTGAACGTTTTCCCGGTTCCCGACGGAGACACCGGTGACAATATGCGTATGACCATTGAGAGCGGAATCATGGCAATAGAGAATCTTGATTCTGACGATCTTGCGGAGGTCATGAACGTCCTTTCCCACGGAATGCTCCTTGGAGCGAGAGGAAACTCGGGCGTTATTCTCTCACAGTTTTTTGCAGGCGCGGCTAAGGGCTTTACCGGCTCTAAGCAGGCGGATCCTGCTATGGTCGGCCACGCCTTCGAGCTTGGTGTAAAGCAGGCGTATACGTCTGTTATGACGCCTACAGAAGGAACCATCCTTACAGTTGCGCGTGAAGGTGTTGAATATGCCATCGCAAAGATAACTCCTCAAAGCACTATCAGAAGCTTCTTCGCTGATCTTGTCAAAGAGATGCACGCTTCTCTTGAAAGAACTCCCGAGATCCTCACAGTGCTCAGAGAAGCCGGTGTCGTCGATAGCGGCGGAGCAGGTCTTTTCTACATAATCGACGGTTTTAACAGAGTGCTTAACGGTGAGGAGATATCCGAAGAGCAATCTCTTGTAAAGGCGGTCTCCAAGCCCGCTCCGGTCATCAATAATTTCAACGCAGACAGCGAGATGAAGTTTGGGTACTGCACAGAGCTTCTTCTTCAGCTTACACACAAAAAGATGTCCGATACTGACGCGTTTGACCTTGATGCACTTAAGGTTTTTCTTTCGTCGCTCGGAGATTCTATAGTTGCCTTTAAAACCGACGATATCGTAAAGATCCACGTTCATACCTTCACTCCCGACAAGGTGCTTGCATATTGCTTGCAATTCGGTGAATTTTTGACCGTGAAGATCGAAAATATGTCGGTTCAGCACACCGAGCTTGAAAACGGTGCTGCCGAAGAGGAACAAGCGCCCTCGGTCCCTGCTAAAAAATACGGCGTTGTCGCGGTATGCAGCGGCCCCGGTATTGAAGACCTTTTCCGTGAGCTTGGAACAGATGCCGTCGTTCAGGGCGGCCAGACACAAAATCCTTCGACAAATGATTTCCTCGATGCATTTGCTAAGGTTCCCGCCGAGCATATATTTGTCTTCCCGAATAACGGAAATATCCTTATGGCGGCATCTCAGGCGGCTGAGCTGTATGAGAATGCCGAAGTCCACGTGATCCCCAGCAAGAGCATAGGAACGGGATACGTTGCGCTCTCGTCGGTTGATTTTGAAAATCCCGATGCAGATGCTATAGCAGAAGAGATGAAGGAAGCAATGACAAGAGTTATGTCCGGATACGTGTCTCCCTCAATACGCGATGCAGAGATAAACGGAGTTCACATAAACAAGGGTGATACGATCGGCGTTATCGAAAAGCAGATAGTTATATCCGAACCCGATAAAATGACCGCCGCAACACGTTTGGCTGAAAAGATGCTCAACACGGATGATAAGTTCATGCTTACCGTTTTCTGCGGAAAAGATTCGAATGAGGAAGAAAGATCGGTTCTTGAAAATAATCTCTGTGAATCTTGTCCCGATGCCGAGGTCTATTTTATTGACGGCGGACAGGATATTTATCCCTTTATATTTGTAGCGGAGTAAACATGAGCATAAAGAATATATTGTTCGATCTTGACGGAACGCTTCTTCCCATGGATCAGGATCATTTTATAAAGACCTATCTTTTGGGGCTTGCGAAAAAAATGGCAGAGCGCGGATATGATCCCGAAAAATTTATCGACACGATCATGCAAAGCATAAAGGTGATGATAAAGAATGATGGATCGGTATCCAACGAAAAAGCATTCTGGGATTTTTACGTAGGTGTATACGGTGAGTCTGCAAGGGAGGATGAGTCCTTCCTTGAAGGGTTCTACCAAAAGGATTTTCAGGAGTTTCGGTCGGTCTGCGGATTTGAACCAAGAGCAAATGCTCTTATTAAGAAATTAAAAAGCAAGGGCTTTCGTGTTGTCCTCGCGACAAACCCGCTTTTTCCAAGAATTGCAACAGAGAGTCGAATCAGATGGGCGGGGCTTGATAAGGACGATTTCGAACTTGTAACTACATACGAGAACATCGGATACAGTAAGCCCAACCCGCAGTATTACGCTGACATCGCAAACATGCTTGATATGAAATGCGAGGAGTGCCTTATGGTCGGAAATGACGTGCGCGACGATATGGCGGCGCTTGACGTGGG
>JAZNZQ010000057.1:0-2089 GCA_045595035.1 Eubacteriales bacterium
GAGGATTGCAGCACCGTTAATGCCGTCAGAAACGTCGCCGTACTTTGCGTGATCCTTGTCAATAAGAACATAGTCGGCGTCTGTCTCGTCCGCATTTACAGTAGCCTCGTTAAGCTCTACCTTGAAACCGTCAGGCTTCGGGGTAGAGTCAGAATACTGGCTGATGTACTCCGCGTATGAAAGAGTGGAAAGAAGCTCAGTAATGTCGCTGAGACTGTCATTCCCCTCACCTGCCACGGGAGCATCGCCGCCCTGCTCGGTCTGTGCAGTCGTATCCGCAAATACGGCTGTCGCAAACGTGCTTACTGCCATAAGAACAGCAAGAACCAGCGATAATAATTTGCGGCTTGTTGTGTTGCTCATATGATTCTCCATTCTGCCCTCCTCGCTACACGATGCGGGACGGCAACTTAAATTTTGGTCCGGATCTGCCGCAGTTCTCGCACGGGCAGGTCCGATTATACGAAGATGTCGCGTTCCGTTTTGGATTTTTCGACATAAAAGTGCGCATAATTGTACACTTTATCTTCTTTTAGTTATAGATATGATACCATATTCGGTCAAAAAAGTCAAGTATTCACGCCATTATTAACTCGACAAGTCAAAGCTGTAACAGACCCTCAATCGCAGAAGCGTTTTGGTATATTCTGGATTGCAGACTTTTCCCACCGATTCCCAACGCAACTTGGCTGCGCACGGATGTAAATTTTATTTACTTACGCGTGTTAGATTTGTCAATATTTATGTGTTTTAATGGGCTATTAACAACAAGATGCAGGACTCGTGATGTCCGCCAACCTTTTATGTAAGTTATTTTTACCTAATGACGTTACTGTCTTGCGCAGCGAACACTTTTTCGAAACCCGCGCCCGCCGAAAAGTTTTGTGCATGGTGCACAATTTTGAGACCAAATTTTCTACACATATACAAATTGCACAAACATTGTGTTTCTAAGTTCAACTTCTCACCGAAATGCCCATATTTTGTTTTTTTGCCGCCAATATGCGGAAAAACCGTTGACAAATCGGCTTTTCGGCTTTATAATATATTATGATTAGCTTTTAACTTTAATGAAAGGTCCGGTGACACATATGTACTATATAGGTGTCGATCTCGGCGGAACTAATATAGCCGTCGGTATCGTTGACGAAAACTCCAAGATCCTCAAGAAAGCAAGCACTCCCACAAAGCCCGAGAGAGGAGCTGACGCTATCGTAGCCGACATGGCAATGGTCGCAAAGAATCTCCTTCTCGACCTCAACATTCCTCTTTCCGAGGTTGCAAGCGCAGGCGTTGCAACTCCCGGTACTGCTGATACTGACCGCGGCGTGGTCGTATACGCAAACAACGTTCCCTTCTCAAGCTACCCTCTCGCTGACAGACTTTCCTCTCTTCTCGGAGGAATCCCCTGCTACATTGAGAACGACGCAAACGCTGCTGCTAAGGCTGAGGCATTTGCAGGCGTTGCAAAGGGCGCACAGTACTCTGTAATGATCACTCTCGGAACCGGTCTCGGCGGCGGTATCGTAATCGACGGCAAGGTTTACTCCGGATTCAACTACGCAGGCGCAGAGCTCGGACACATGGTTATCGAAAAGGACGGCAGACAGTGCTCCTGCGGCAGAAAGGGCTGCTGGGAGGCATACAGCTCCGCCACAGGTCTTGTAAACATCACAAAGGACCGTGTTGCTGAGGCAAAGGCTGCAGGCAGAGAATCAAAGATCTTCGCTATGATCGGCGACGACCTTACAAAGATCTCCGCAAGAACCGCATTCACAGCTATGAAGGACGGCGATGCTCTCGGCGCTGAGATCGTTGATGAGTACATCAACTACCTCGCTTGCGGTATCGTAAACATTATCAACATCTTCCAGCCCAATGTGCTCTCCATCGGCGGCGGCGTATGCAACGAAGGTGAAAACCTCACAAGGCCTCTTCTCGAGAAGGTATGGGCAGAGACCTATTCCAGAGAAGGTACCCCCCGTACCGAGATCAAGATCGCTTCCCTCGGAAACGATGCAGGTATCATCGGTGCTGCAGTTCTCGGCAGATAAGTCAAATAAAATCGCACTTCGAAATGAAGTGCGAT
>JAZNZQ010000058.1:0-11615 GCA_045595035.1 Eubacteriales bacterium
TACTCTACCAGCTGAGCTATACCCCTGTATTTCAACAGACGATATTATACCACAACAAAAAACATTTTGCAAGACTTTTTTGAAAATTCATAAAATTTTTTAATTACCCAAAATATGCTCTCATTATTTCCTCATTCTTAGCGATATCCTCACATGTGAGTGTATCGTTGAATTCGATCACAAATGGTACGTCGAGCTTATCCTTTGCAAGCTTCTCCAAAAACGCCTTCATATTCATCGGTCCCTTGTCAAAGGTCGGACTCTTGACACGTCTGCCGTTATCAAGAAGCATCCCTTCTTCTCTAAATTCGAAATTCTTAACGTGCACAAGCGCAATTCTATGCTTGAATCGCTCATACTCCTTGAAGATATCGTGATCTATACAAAAATAATTTCCGGTATCAAATACATATTTGACATCGGGCACGGCATCAAGTATCTTCTCGATGTTATCGGGAGTACCGTAAGGGAGTGCCGTTGTCGAAAAATTTTCTATATAACAGTCGATCCCTTCTTTTTTCGCCTCGGGAATAACTCTCTTAAGTCCCTCTATCATGCGATCCATAGCACGCGGGATATCATCCTCGCCCTCGACGTCGCTCTTGGGAAATGGTACTATCATAAGGCGCTTGCAGTCAAATTTTTTAAGAAGCTTCAGCTTTCCGAGTGTCTCATCTACAGCCGCTTCGAACACAGCATCATCCCTTGCCATAAGGCGTGGCAACACGTGGATCACGTATGTCTTCATACCACGCTTTTTCATAGCATCGGCAAGCTCGTCTTCACCCTCGGCATATATCCAATCGTCATGAAACTGAAAGCCGTCTATATTATGCGCCAGAAGAAAACCAAAAAACTCATCATACTTTTTTTCCCATTTTCCAAATGCCGCCTTTGCATCGTTATAAAAAATACCCTTTTTCATTTTTATCTCCTATTTCAAGATAGCTTCATTATACACGACACCCCCTCTTTACACAATAACATTTTTGTCCATAAAAAGCACTATTTTGACTTTGTTGACATCCATCGCTCTTTGTGATAAAATCAATAAAAAAGCCATAAGGATACAGATATGAAGAAAAAAGCTAATGCTAATAATATAATATCGATCATTGCACTCTCGGCGCTTATCGTCGCATTTGTCTCTTATCTTAATTTCATAACGCCGCTTTTTGCCGACGATTTTTCATATAGCGTCTCGTTTGTCACGAAAAAACCGGTGAATTCATTTACCGAAATACTTGAATCGCAATACCTTCACTACTTCACGACCAATGGACGAAGCGTTGTTCATACGCTCGCACAGGCGCTTCTTGCGATCGGCAAACCGATACTTAACGTCATAAACGGTGTTGCATTTTTATCCCTCATTCTCTTAATATGCTACCACGCGCTCGGAGAAATGAAGCGGATACGCGCCTGGCATATCGCGCTCGTTTTCGCCTGCCTTTGGTTTGTGACGCCACATTTCGGCGGAAGCTTTCTTTGGATAATGGGAAGCGCGAATTATATGTACTCTCCTCAGATAATACTTCTCTTTCTTATTCCCTACAACAGATTTTTACGCGGTAAAAATAAGATATCCGGCAAAAAATCATGTGCCATACTCTTTTCTGTCCTTATGCTTGTTTTCGGAGTATGCGCGGGTTGGACAAATGAAAACACCACGCTTGCGCTTATTGCGACCGTGATATCGGTCATCATTTTCGCTTATGTTTCAAAAAGAAAAATATCCCCTTGGATGTGGTGCGGACTCGCCGGTAATATCATCGGTGCCGCGATGCTCTTTCTCTCTCCCGCACAGTCAAAAAGATTAAACAACGCGGGCGGACTTGGCGGCATTTCCGATTGGATAGCCAACATCAAGCCCATCACTCGCGCGGCGCTTATAAATTTTGCAATACCGCTTGTACTCATTGCAATGTCGTTTATAATCACCTTGGTAATACGAAAAAGAAAAGCGTTTTCGGATATTTCCCCCGCCGTGATCTTCTCGATAGGTACTGCGATCTCCCTTTATTCCATGTGTGCAAGCCCCGAATTCCCCGCAACCGTATGGAGCAGCATACTTGCGTTTCTTCTCATCCCAACGCTCTTCTTTGTTGACAGGACCGATATCTTCTCGGACAGCGTTGCCAATACCGTAATAACGCTCACGCTCTTGCTTGTTGTCGGCATCGGTTTTGCGGGAGAGGCAGGCGAGCTTCACAGAATAAATGCGGAATATGACGCCCGTCTTGAAGTGATAGAGGTAAAAAACGAGGTCGAGACCGAGCTTATTTACACCGAGAGCACGTACAGTCCGTACAATCTCTTTCACGAAATGGGCAAGGATCCCGCCGCGTGGCCGAACAACGCCATAGCGAATTACTACAAAATAAAATCAATAAAAATAAAATAATTTCATATCGCGTGTAACCTTTGGCGCCTTTTTCTGTCTTTTAGGATGAAGGCGCCAAAACAAATTTCGGGAGGTGAGCCAATGGATGACAACAAGATCATAGAGCTCTTTTTTGCGCGCAACGAGACGGCAATAGCCGAGACCGACAAAAAGTACGGCAGATACTGTCACAGGGTTGCGTACAATATTCTCTTTTCCGACGAGGATGCAAGGGAATGCGTCAACGACACCTATCTTCGTGCATGGAATTCAATACCGCCGACCCGTCCCGAGAAGCTCCTCGCTTATCTGTCAAGGATATGCAGAAACCTCGCACTCGGGAAATACGAGTACGAGCACGCCGCACGCAGAAATAAGGAGCTTGCACTCACTCTTGATGAGCTTAAGGGTGTGATACCCGCAAACGACGGCTCACCGGCAGATGAACTTTCGCTAAAGTATGCGATAAACTCATTTGCCGCATCTCTCAATACGAGAGACCGCATCATATTTGTGCAAAGGTATTTTTACCTTCTTTCGGTCAAAGAGATAGCAAAACTCAACTCTGAGAGCGAAAGCAACACGAAGGTCATACTTATGAGAACGAGAAACAAATTCAAAGCTCACCTTGAAAAGGAAGGTATCGTGATATGAAAAATAAAAGATTACTTGAATCGTTCGGACTTCTCGATGACAAGTATATCGAAGAAGCCGAGCCCAAAGCTATCGGAAAGCGAATAAAACTGTCAGTGATCGCCGCATGTGCCGCAATTGCCGTAATGTCTGTGGTTCTCTGGCTCTTTATACCGTTCAGAACGACCGCGCCCGACGTGTCAAGATACAGCGGAAGCGAATACTATGAGCTTATTTCCACGCTGAATGAAATGACCTTTTCCCCGCCCATATACAAAAACAATTTCGAAAGGTTTGTTTTAGGTGTGCTTCGCGCCGAACAAAAGGATATTGCAAACGCGCCCGGCTCGGCTATGCCCGATTCCGAGAGCGAGGGTAACTACATTGAGACCACCGACAATCAGGTAGACGGTATTACCGAAGCCGATCTTATAAAGCGAAGCGACAAATATATCTACTACCTCGGAAAAAATGAGCTTCGGGTCTACAGCATAGACGGCGAGGATTCCCAAAAAATAGGCAGCTATACACTCCCCGACACATATAATATGCGTGTACAGGAATTCTATCTCTCAAAGGATTGCCGCACGGTAACGGTCTTCCGCACGGTAAAGCATGACGGCTCATACGTGACCGAAATAGTATCGCTTGACGTAAGCTCTCCCGAGAGCATAATTCTAAAGAATAATATCAGACTGTCGGGAGAATACCTGAGCTCTCGCCTGGTAGACGGAAAACTCCTCGTTCTTACAAATTATTTTGCCAAGACCAAGCCCAACTACGGCGACGAATCGGATTTTGTTCCCATGATCGAGAATAACGGCGAAGAAAGCTACGTTTCTCCCGACAGGATATTCATTCCCGAGGATGCCGAAAGCTCTTACGGCGGTGTAAATTTCGTCGTTGTATGCATGCTCGATGCCGCGACTCTTGAAGAAAAGGATATGTACTCCTTTTTCACATATTACTCCGATGCATACGTATCGAATGACAGCGTATATCTTGCAAGAAACTACAGAGAAAAAACACCGCTTGGCGGCAACGTATACAGCCGCCGTGTCATGAGCGAGATAGCTCGCCTCTCATACTCGGACCGACTCGAATATATCGGCTCGGCACATATCTCGGGAGAGATACTTGACAGATACTCGCTTGACGAAAAGGACGGCGTGCTTCGCGCGGTAACAACGGTAGATGAGAGAAAAACAAACGAGACCTACGAGAAAGACCGACTCTCCGCCATGTATACGATAGAAAGCACCAGAAGCGCTTCCCTCTTCTGCATCGACAGAGAAACTATGCAGACCGTAGCATCTGTCGAAAGATTCGCGCCCGAGGGAGAGAGTGTACGTTCCGTACGATTCAAAGGAGACGAGGCATACGTCTGCACCGCGATATTCGTAAGCGACCCCGTATTTTACTTCGACCTCTCCGACATAAACAACATCACATACAAGCAGACCGAGGAGATAGAGGGCTTTTCCACCTCACTTATTGATCTCGGTGACGGATATCTTGCCGGTATCGGTACATCCGACGGCAATTCGCTTAAGATCGAGGTCTACCGCGAGGGAGAGAGCAGTGTTATCCCCGTATGCAAATACGAGGTACCGAACGCCGAATACTCAACCGAGTACAGATCCTATTTCATAGACCGCGAAAAGGGTCTTATCGGCCTTGGAGTAAGCTTTTATAACATTGACTCGGAATATATAAGCGTATACAAGGACAATTACGTGCTCCTACACTTTAACGGTGAGACCTTCACCGAGCTTGTAAACACATCCCTCCCCGGTTACAACAGTCACAAACGCGCAACGCTCATTGACGGCGTCTTCTATATGTTCTCGCCCGAAACGTTTAAGGTACAAAGAATAGAATGATAAAAAAGGGTTCGAACGAACCCTTTTTTGTTTGTATTTTTTGTCATAATGTGTTACAATATGTCTAACGACTTTTTATGAGGTACATTATGAAGATACTTGTTTTAAACGGCAGCCCCAAGGGCAAATACAGCGTTACGCTCCAGACGGTGAATTATCTCGCCGCGCTCTATCCCGAGCACAGCTTTGACGTGCTCCACGTAGGCGCAAAAATAAAAAAGATAGAAAAGGACCTTATGCCCGCTCTTAAGCTTATGGATGAGGCGGACGTTATCCTCTTTTCATATCCGGTATACACCTTCATCGCGCCGTATCAGCTTCACAGATTCATCGAGCTTATAAAGGACGTGGGCGTCTCGCTTAAGGGCAAGGTAACAACGCAGATAACGACCTCAAAACATTTCTTTGACATAACCGCTCACCGATATATCGAGGACAACTGTCACGATATGGGTGCAAACGTTGTCCGCGGTCTTTCTGCCGACATGGACGACCTGCTCACCGAAAAGGGACAGAAAGAGGCGCGTGATTTCTTTGAATATCTGCTCTTCTGTACAGAAAACGGCATTTACGAGGAGGATATGAGTCTATCCACTCCGGCAGTCCACAGACCTGTCACGCCCGCCGCATACGACTCAGAGAAAAGCGGTGACGTAGTTGTACTCACAAACCGAGAGGAGGACGACGTACAGCTTGGCGCAATGATAGAGAGATTTTGCGCGGTCTCCAAGAGAAACGTGCGCACCATCAATATACGCGAATATAAATTTTCGGGCGGGTGTCTCGGCTGCTTCAACTGCGCGGTCTCGGGCAAATGCATCTACCGTGACGGCTTTGACGATTTTCTTCGCACGACGATACAGTCGTCAGAAGCGATAATCATTGCTTTTTCGATAAAGGACCACTCTATGGGAGCATCGTTCAAACTCTACGACGACCGTCAATTCTGCAACGGGCACCGCACGGTCACGATGGGGATGCCTATGGGGTATCTCGTTTCGGGAAACATCTCCGAGGAGCTGAATCTTCGCAATATCATCGAAGCCCGTGCAGAGGTCGGAGGAAATTTCCTTTGCGGTGTTGCAAGTGACGAATACGACCCCGATGCCGAAATAGACAAGCTCGCACGCCGTCTTGAATACGCACTCGAGAATAAGTACGTGCCCCCGCAAAATTTCTGGGGTGTCGGCGGCATGAAGATATTCCGCGACCTCATCTGGCTCATGCAGGGTATGATGAAGGCGGACCACAAATTCTACAAAAAGCACGGGCAGTACGATTTCCCGCAAAAGAAGCGCGGCACGATGATAAAAATGTATCTTGTCGGTGCCCTTCTCTCGTCTCCCAAGATAAAGGCAAAAATGGGCAACGCGATGAATGAGGGCATGCTCGCGCCCTATAAAAAGGTTCTTGAAAAGGTGAAAAAATGAGTTACATAACGACCTATAAAAAGAGAAAATTCAATCCATTGACCTGCACGTTCGAGGAGGTCGGAAAAGCATTTCTTGATCTGTTCTATAAACTGACAAAATGACGTGCGATGCACGTCATTTTATTTTCTCCTGTATTTTTTCGAGCGCAGATTTCTCGATCCTGGACACATACGAGCGCGATATCCCCAGTCTCTCCGACACCTCACGCTGCGTAAGCGCACATCTGCCTGTAAGTCCGTATCGAAGTATGATTATCTGCCGCTCCCGCTCGGTAAGTTCACTTTTTATTGCAGCTATCGCATCCTTTGTGCGTATCTTTTTGTATATATCCTCGGCAATAGTATCATCGACGCTGATGATATCTATATAGGTCAGCGGATTACCGTCGCGGTCCATATCGATGGTCTCGTTTATCGACACCTCGTTTGACAGCTTCTTCTGCGAGCGGAAATACATAAGTATCTCATTCTGTATACATTTCGACGCATAGGTCGCAAAACGTGCACCGTTCTCGCTTTTGAATGAGTCTACCGCCTTGATAAGACCTATGCTTCCGATCGAGATAAGGTCATCCTGATTCTTGTGCGAGGAGTAATATTTGCGTACGATATGTGCGACAAGACGCAGATTGTGCTCTATGAGCTTATTTCTTGCCCTCTCGTCGCCCTTGCCCATAAGAGCAAAGCATTCCCGCTCCTCTGCGGAAGATAGCGGAGGAGGAAAATTCCCGCCCGTGGAAAGTCCCAAGATAAAGCAGAAAAAATTTGACAAAAGTCCTATAAGCAGAGCAAACATGAACACACCTCATATAAATTTATTCTTAAAATTATATGAGAAAAATCTAAAAAATATCCCATCGGAATAACCGATGGGATATGTCTTATTCTTCTTCCTCTTCTGTCTTGGGAAGTACCGTAACAGCCACGCTTGCGACTCTGAGTTCGTCCATTTCGATGACTGTGATGCGAAGATTCTTGTATTCGAATACGTCGCCCTCTTTCGGGTCGGAATTGAGCATCTCGACCGCCCAGCCGCCGACTGTGGTGTACTCCGACTCAAAATCTCGGTCGGGAACCTCAAGCAGCTCGAACATATCGTATACGTTCATTTCTCCGTTGATGTCGTATGTGTTCTCACCTGTCGAAACGTAATCCTCAACGATCTCGTCGCTTTCGTCCCAGATATCTCCGACAAGCTGTTCGAGAATATCCTCCATGGTAACCATACCGTGGGTGCCGCCGTATTCGTCAACAACGATAGCGATATGATGCTGACGCTCCTGCATTTCGGAAAGCGCGTTCGATATCTTCATCGTCTTATTTACGAAATAGGGTTCGATAAGAAGCGATCTGATATCAACGTCCTTTGTCTCGATAAGCTCCTTGAAGAAGTGCTTGAGATAAAGTATACCTATGATGTTGTCTATGCTATCCTCATACACGGGAATACGCGAAAAATTAGAATTTGTCGCAATTTCGATTATCGAATCCATATCGTCGTCGATATCTATCGCGAGCATATCTGTTCTGTGTGTGATTATCTCGCCGACGTTTATCTTGGGGAATTCAATAGCCGACTGCAAAAGCTCGCTCTGCTCCTCGTCGATAACGCTTTCCTGCTCCGCTGTCTCGATAATAGTGGAAAGCTCCTCCTCTGTGACCGTGGGCTCCTCTTCCTTCTTGCTCTTCCAAAGGAAAGAGAAAAGCTTTACTATAAGAAGGACCACAAAGTTAATGGGGGTAAGTATTACGGAAAGCACCTTTATGGGATATGCTATGTAGTAAACGAGCACATCTGCGTTCTGCTTTGCGAGTATCTTCGGAATTATCTCACCGAAAACGAGAATAATGACCGTCATGACAAAGGTAGATATAGTTGCACCGATACCGCTTGCATCAATGCCGGTCCCCTTGAGAAGGTTTACGACTATGACCGTTGATATCGAGGATGCTGCTATATTTACAAGATTGTTTCCTATAAGGATGGATGAAAGTGCGTTTGTGAAATTTTCTTTTATGTCGTATGCGACCTTAGCGGTCTTTTTTCCTGCCTCTGCGTTCTTTTTTATCCTCAGCTTGTTTGCCGCGTTAAAGGTTATTTCCGAACCCGAGAAAAATGCAGAGAACATTATACAAACTATGATACCTAAATAAGGCAATATGTCCATTTTATCTGTAACTCCGTATGTAATTATTCTTCTACGTTAAGCTTGAATATGAATTTGGATACGCTTCCCTCTTCGATCTCATCGACCGTTATCTCAAGGTCCTCAAAGGTGAATTCCTCTTCGTCCTCGGGAATGCGTCCGAGCATCTCTACTGCCCACGCCTGAGCAGAAAGATTAAGATGAAGCTTAGCTTCGGGTGTATATCCGATACGTTCGAGCGCCTCTCCTATCGGGAGTCTGCCGTCGACCATAAATCTGTTTCCGCCGAGCTTGATGAAGCTGTCGTCAACAACGTCATCCTCGTCCCATATCTCACCGACAAGCTCCTCAAGAAAGTCCTCGATGGTAACAAGTCCGACAGTCTCGTTCTCGTCACGAACGATTCCGATGTATGCCTTGCGGCGGCTCATCTCACCGAGAAGGTCGTCTATCTTGCGTCCCTTCTCAACAAAGAAGGCCGGGAGAAGAAGCTCACGAATATTTACATTCGGAGATTTTATGTAATTTTTAAGGAACACTCTTACCTGCATGATTCCGAGCACATTGTCAACGCTCTTGTCACACACGGGAAGACGCGAAAATCTCGTTTCTTTTATTTTTGTAAGTATCTCTTCTATGGGAGAGTTTATATCTATATAGTAGATATCGTCTCTCATCGTCATTACGTCTGCGACAGTCGTGTCGTCAAACTCAAGCGCAGACTGCAAAAGATCGCTCTGGTCCTCGTCGATTACACCCTCCGCCTCGATCGTGTCGATAATGTCGAAAAGTTCTTCCTCCGTGACCGACGGCTCTTCCTTTGACTTGAAGAGTTTCTTTACTACGTTGGTTATCGCTGTAAAAAATAAAGCCACAGGTTTAAGTATCTTCATAAAGAAACGCAAAGAACCCGAATATGCCATGGCTACAGCGTCGCTGTGTGCATTGGCAAAGGCCTTCGGGAGCATCTCACTGAAAAGAAATACTATAACTGTGGTAACAAGCGTCGAAACCGTTACCGCACCGTCGCCCCATATATTTGTAGCGACAATGGTAGCTATCGACGCGCACGCAATGTGCGTAATATTGTTACCGATGAGAAGGGTCGTCAAAGCGCGGTCGAAATTGTTCGACACGAACATCGCATTTTTCGCACGCTTGTTACCGTCATCGGCATAATTTTTGATACGTATTTTGTTCATAGCGGAAAAAGCGCTTTCCGCAGAGGCGCAATACGCAGCACCGAGAAGCAAAACGATAAAAAGTATTATCTGGGGTAAATTATCACCAAGCTGTATATTACTACTGCCCGCGTCCATTTAGAAAAATCATCTCCTGTTTATTTGGATTTTATAATATTACTATTCATTATACATTATTTTATGTAAAATGTCAATAGAAGTCGAGGTTTTTGTATCAATACAGATATACAAAAATGACAAATACGGCAAAAATATCGCCGCATTTGTCTTTTTCTCTATCGTTGTTCAAAATAGCTTCTTGATACCAAGGAAAAAACCAAATTTTCTTTGTATTCCTTCGCAAGCTCCATTTGCAAAAACTCTGTTTTTTTCGGAAAAATAAAGAGCTCTCCGTCCCGTATCAGCGCGGGTATTCCCATATTTGAAAACATATCTGCCATTTCATCCTCGCCGCACGCTCCCTTTTCTCTATCCGTTACAAGCATACCGAAAACATCGTCTGCCTCGGCATCCCGAAGAGAGACGAAGGTCATACTCGACATCAGGTATCCGTCATGCTCGTATGCAAGAGCTATGTCCCACCTTACAAATACATCTTCTCCATCTTCGCCCTCAACTCCCCAGCCGTAGGTGTCATCGCAAGGCCATTGTGACCATATCACTCCGTCAAGATCGGGGATAGAGGCACCCTCTTTATGAAAATGCACTATCGACACAACAGCGCATACAGTAAGGCAGAGACACGCGGCGACAACAAACAAGCTCCCCACACCGAATTTCTTTTTTTCCTTTGGTGCGGCATTTAGGATAAATCTCTTGTCTATATTTCCGAATTCGTAAAACAGTTCCTCTTTGTTCACAGATCAAAAGCCCTCCTTTTCCAAATGTTTTTTCAAATTTTCTCTTGTGCGAAAAAGCAACGTTGAAACGGCGCTTTCCTTCATAGAATATTCCGTTGCTATCTCCGATATGGAGCTTGCATAAAAATAGCGTCTGACGAACACTCTTTGTGTCCTGTCGGGAAGCGAAGAAAGAAAAGAATCAAAAGCAGCTTTCAGTGCTATTTTCTCTGCAAGATCTTCTCCGGACGGCAGGCATTCGTAGAGCTCATCTATTATAAGTGCCGTCTCGCCGCGTTTTTTCGCCGTTGCTCTATCATAGCGGTCAAGCGAGATCCTTCGGCATATCACACCCGCATACGCCTTGAGCGAATCGGGAAATACCGGCGGGATAGAATTCCATAACTTAAGGCATGTATCGTTTGCCGTTTCCTCTGCATCCAACTCGTCTCCCAATATACGGTATGCAATATAGCGCAGATATCTGCCGTACTTGTTTTCGGTCTCGGAAAGCGCACTCTCGTTTCGCTCTCTGTAAAGCTTTATTATGTGCTTATCATCCATCATCTCACTCCTTTCATCCTAAAAGACGGAAAATCACCGTATCGCATTACATCTTTTTATGAAATAATATCACAAATTTAAAATTCCATCAACAAAATTGAGACTGCAGTCTCAATCTTTCTCACCTCGGTTGACAAGAACAAACGTTCTGTGATATCATTGTATCGAAAAAAGTGAGGTGAGGCAAAATGGAAAAAAGATACGCGTGTATAGATCTGAAATCCTTTTTCGCATCGGTCGAATGCGTGGACAGAGGGCTTGACCCCTTGAAAACAAATCTTGTCGTTGCCGACACGTCAAGGACAGAAAAAACGATATGCCTTGCCGTCACGCCCTCGCTCAAGGCATACGGACTCTCGGGACGTTCAAGACTTTTTGAGGTAATATCACGCGTAAAGGAAGTAAATCTGAAACGAAGATATGCGGCACCCGGCCGCTTTTTTTCGGGCTCGTCATACAACGCCGATTCTCTTGCCGCAGACCCGTCACTCTCGCTTGACTATATCGTAGCGCCGCCGAGAATGGCGAGATA
>JAZNZQ010000059.1:0-5132 GCA_045595035.1 Eubacteriales bacterium
AAGACCGCTTGGCCTCCGACTTGCCGGAGGGGTAGGGGAATTCAACAAGTCCGTAGAACTTTTTCTTGCTGTGATCGGAGGATGCGTTGAACGCCTTTGCCTCGTCCCATTTTGCCTGCCATTTTGTCTCTATATTCTTAAAATCGTATCTCATGTCAAAGCCCTTCTTTACTCTTTATCTTCTGTCTCTTTGCGCTTTACCTCTTCGGCATCGCCCCAGAGCTTTTCAAGCTTGTAAAAATCTCTTGCATCGCGGCTGAAAATGTGAACGATAACAGAACTGTAATCGAGTATCGACCAGCTTCCGTTGTCGCGCCCCTCAACTCGTGTAGGGTCAACGCCGCGTGTACCGATCCTGTATTCGACCTCATCTGCAAGTGCCTTTATCTGCGTGTTGGAATTACCTGTGCAGATAACGAAATAATCTGCAAGCACGGTCTTTTCTCCAACGTGAAGCAGCTTTACCTCTCCGCCCTTTTTGGCATCGAGAATATCTGCTATAGCAGAAGCAAGCTCTGCTGGAGTGCATCCTTCAAGAGAAGGCAGATCTGCATAATTTTCAAAAATATTTACTGTATCCATATTTATCTCCATTTATTTCTTTGCGGGGATATCGATTCCCGAATCGATAACGTCGTTCATATACGTAACGTTCGCGCTCTTGCCCTCGGCAATATAATGATCGTTGATGTGGCTCTTGTCCTTATTTGTAAGGACTCTTGCCGCATCAAATATCGATTCGTCGATGTCCTTGTTATATACGTTGAAATATTCGTTTATCGCATCGAGTGTCGCCTTACGGTTTAGAATAACGTACCACTGACCCGAGGTTATATTCTCTCTCGCGTCTCCCGTGGGAAGCGAAACGAATTTTGTCTTGGCTATATCGACCGACAGCGCCTCTTTTGCGTAGTAGATTATATCCGCCGCGGTCATATCGGTGGTGATATTTTTAAACACCTGGTTTACGATATTGTCTATTTTAGATATAGATATCTTTTCCTTGAACTGCTTGAAAAAGGCGCCGAGGAAAAGCTTTTGCGCATCGACTCGTCCTGCATCGGCCGAGAGCCAACCGCTTCTGAATCTTACAAATCCCTCTGCCTGCTCGCCGTTAAGTGTCTGCTTGCCCTTTTTCAGGTCGATGAGAAGATCCTGCGCCTCGTCGTAATAGTACATATCCGCAGGGATATCTATCTCAACACCGCCGATAAGGTCTACGATCTGCACGAACGCATCAAGATTCATAAGAACGTAATAGTCGATCTTTATGTTGAAATTATTCTGAACGTAAGAGACAACATCCTTCATCGAATCCTTGGACTTGTAGTTGTTTTCGACCATGTAGTGGGAATAGAGTCCGTTTATCTTATGATAGGTCGAATCGTGATATGCGTAGGTATCACGCGGGATCTGCAATATATTCACCGAATGGTTCTTGGTGTCAAACTGCACCACCATTATTACGTCGGTAAGGTTTGCAACTCTGTCACGGCCGAGCACGAGGAAGTTTGTCAGATGCTGATTTCTCACGTAATCGTCTCCCGGAACGGGGCCTACGGGTACGTCTCCGTTTTTGTTCGTGGTCTCGGTAGGTCCTTCGGTCCACGGTATCTCATCGTCAAGCCAGGGCTTATGGAAAAGTGTCAGCGCAACAACTATCATTGCAATGGCAACTATTGCTATTATGGCGATCTCTACGATCAATTTTACCGTAGAGCTCTTTGGTTTTCTTCTGTTCATAAAAACTCCTGAAAACTGTTCTTTAAAAATATAAACGAATTTCTTGCATCTACCGTATCATGGCATATCGGCACTCCGTCAGAGATAAGTCCCGACATTGTCATATCAAATGATATTACCATAGTATCGTACAAAAGCGCCAAACGGTCGTCCGCACTCTTGCACATATCAAGTCCCGAATAAAAATGCTCACGCAATTTTACGCAATCGGGAAATGTTCTTGTATCCTCTATATAATCGGCAAGATAGAGGATGCACTCGCAAATGCTCATATCGGCTCTGCCTGTAGTATGATATCTTACCGCCGATATAATATCGGGCATATCATATTCGGGAAAGAGTGACGGAATAAGGGCTGCCGCAGTCCTTTGATGGAAGGTCTTTGGCGCCATTCTGTCGAGCACATCTACCATTATACCAAATTTTTCGCAGGTTTTCAACTGTTTTTCCAAACTATATTCCTTAGTTATATCGTGAAGCAGAGCCGCGGCACGCATCTCACTCTCCTTTTCGGGAGCGTAGATCGCGCAAAGCCGCGCCGCTTCGCGTTCGACACCAAGTGTATGTTTATATCTTTTTTCGCCCATATACGCCTTCACGCTCTCGCGCAAAAGTCCGAGCATCTCTTCTGTTATCATATAGCTCCTCAAGTATATAAATGATGTGACCTTATGTATTCGTCCACCTTTTTCGGGACGAGCTTTTCTATGCTGTCATCAGAGCCGAGATTTTCACGCACTTCGCTTGATGCAAGCTCTGTGGGAGCAACGTCGATACAGCGCACAGAAGCGCCGAACTTCTTCTCGTATTCTCTCTTCTTTTGCTCTATTACAGAATCGAGCGAAGCGTCGCTCTCGCGCCTGATGTATGCTATCTTTGCCCGTAAAAAGATCTCTTCTGCCATATACCATTCATCAAGAATAAGAAACATATCGGTGCCGCAAAGAAGCTCGATTTCATCCGCCTCACAGGCAAAATGGCGAAGGGTCAGCACAGTATAGCTTTCCCCGCCCGAGCGGATCTCATGATCGGAAACGGTTATCCGCTTGCCGTATTCGGGAAGCCCCGAGAATGCAAGCTCGCACATCTTAAGCCGATCTGCGGCAGATACCGACGAGGCCTGCTTTTTGTGCGGCGGTATTGCGGTAGGTATCACGTAAAGCATATCGACGTCCGACTGACGAAGATAAGCAAGCGCGGCACGCACGTGCCCGTTATGGATGGGGTCAAAGGTCCCGCCGTATATGGCTATCTTTTTCATCACAGCTCTATCTTTTTCTTGTTTTTTGATTCACGGTAAAGCACGAATCTCGACCCCACGACCGACACTACGTCAGCGCCGACAAGATCGGCAATATACTCTGCCGCCTCGGGTGTAGACATCGGACACATATCGAGTGTGCGCAGCTTGATAAGCTCTCTTGCCTCAAGCGCGTCGGATATCTGATTTATCATATTGTCATTGGTGCCGCTCTTCCCTATCTGAAAGATGGTGTCCATTTGATTTGAAAGAGAACGGAGATAGGCACGCTGTTTACTGTTCAACATATATTTTCCTCTTAATTATCTATTGCTTTTTTAAACGCCTTCGCAAACTCGCGAAGCGCTCTTCCTCTGTGGCTTATGGCGTTCTTCTCATCCGCTGTAAGCTCGGCAAAGCTCTTCTCAAGCTCGGGATAATAGAACAGGGGGTCGTAGCCGAATCCGCCCTCTCCGCGCGCCTCGTAAAGCATCGCACCGGGGCATCTTCCCTCGACCACGATCGGCTCTCTTCCGTCGGGAAACACAGCGGACACCGTGCAAACGAATGCAGCCGTGCGCTTTTCCATGGGAAGCCCCTCAAGCTCGGACAGAAGCTTCTTGTTGTTCGCCTCGTCGTTTCCGTGATCACCCGCATAACGTGCCGAGTAAATACCGGGTGCGCCGTCAAGATGATCGACTGCAAGGCCCGAATCGTCGGCAATTCCGATATAGCCCGAAGCTGCCGCCGCGCGCGCCTTTATAAGCGAGTTTTCGGCAAAGCTCGTGCCGTTCTCTTCGATATCATCGAATATTCCGACATCGGCAAGAGAGAGCACCTCAAGCTCATCCCCGAGCACCTCGGAAAGAATGGCGCGAAGCTCTTTTATTTTCTTTTGATTCTGTGAAGCAAGTACGACTTTCATATCATCCACCCATTATTCAAAAAGTGCCGCAACGAATTCATCCGCGCTAAAGGGCTGCATATCGTCTATCGCCTCTCCGACACCGACAAATTTCACGGGAATGTCAAGCTCCTTCTTTATCGAGAAGACTATTCCGCCCTTTGCAGTGCCGTCAAGCTTGGTGAGCACAAGACCGGTAATATCGGCCGCGCCCTTGAATTCCTTTGCCTGGATCACCGCATTCTGTCCGGTCGTCGCATCAAGCACGAGAAGCGTCTCACGTGATGCGCCCGGAAGCTCTCTGTCGATAACACGGTTTATCTTTGCAAGCTCGTTCATAAGATTCGTCTTATTGTGAAGCCGGCCCGCAGTATCAACGATAAGCACGTCCTTCTTTTTGCTCTTAGTGTAGTTTATCGCGTCAAATACGACAGCCGCAGGGTCGGAGCCGGCACTCTGCTTTACAAGCTCAACGCCCGCGCGCTCTGCCCAGACCTCAAGCTGCTCTATCGCCGCCGCACGGAAGGTATCCGCAGCTGCGAGCACCACGTCCTTGCCCTGACTCTTCAAGCTGTTTGCTATCTTTGCAATAGAGGTAGTCTTACCGACACCGTTCACACCGATAACAAGTATTACCGAGGGGGAGCTTGCTGTATTCAGCGCACCGCCCTCACCTATCATTTCTTTAAGCATCGACTTAAGGGTGTCGAGAGTCTCCTCCTTCTCCTTAAGGCGACCGTCCTTTATTCTCTCTCTGAGCTCTTCGATTATCTCCTCGGTCGCACCGACACCGACGTCAGCACAAATAAGAAGCTCCTCGAGCTCGTCGAGCAGATCCTCATCCACCTTGACAAAGCTCTTGAAAAGCTCGTCTATCTGACCGACTATAGCGTTTTTTGTTTTCGCAAGTCCGCTTTTAAGTCTATCAAAGAATGCCATCCCACGAGTCTCCCTTATATTTTTCTATATCGTTTACGTTAAGCGAAAGTATCTTGGAAATGCCGCGCTCGGGCATCGTTACGCCGTAGAGGCAGTCAGCTATCTCCATCGAGCCGCGTCTGTGCGTGATGATTATGAACTGAGTCTCATCGGAATAACGCTTTATGTATTCGGCAAATCTGGTCACGTTGACCTCATCGAGCGCCGCTTCTATCTCGTCAAAGATGCAGAAGGGAGTCGGATTTGCCTTGAGTATCGCAAACAGCAATGCTATCGCAACAAACGACTGCTCTCCGCCCGAAAGCT
>JAZNZQ010000060.1:0-3950 GCA_045595035.1 Eubacteriales bacterium
GCGTTAATACTCCTTCCCGTTGGGGTACTCAGGCTCCTTTCTCAAATATTACCCTTGACTGGACAGTTCCTGCAGACCTTGCAGACCAGCCCTGTATCGTAGGCGGAAAGGAAATGGACTTCACCTATGGCGATTGTAAGGCTGAAATGGATATGGTAAACAAGGCGTTTATCGGGATTATGATCGAGGGCGACGCTAATGGCAGAGGATACCAGTATCCTATTCCTACATACTCCATCACATCTAACTTTGATTGGTCCGAGACAGAGAACAACAAGCTTCTCTTCGAGATGACCTCAAAATACGGCACACCCTACTTCTCTAACTACATCAACTCGGATATGGAGCCCAGCGACGTTCGTTCGATGTGCTGCAGACTCCGTCTTGACCTCCGTGAGCTCCGCAAGAAATCGGGCGGATTCTTCGGCTCGGGCGAGAGCACAGGTTCTATCGGCGTTGTAACCATCAACCTTCCCAGAATCGCTTATCTCGCAGAGGACAAGGCAGACTTCTTCAAGCGCCTTGACAAGATGATGGACATCTCTGCGCGTTCGCTTTCAATTAAGAGAACGATCATTTCCCGCCTTATGGACGAGGGCCTTTACCCCTACACAAAGCACTATCTCGGAAGCTTTGACAACCACTTCTCGACTATCGGCCTTGTCGGTATGAATGAAGTCGGTATGAACGCAAACTGGCTCAGAAAGGACCTCACACACGAGGAGACACAGGAGTTTGCAAAGGAAGTCCTCAACCATATGAGAGAGCGCCTCTCCGACTATCAGGAGAAGTACGGCGACCTCTACAACCTCGAGGCAACACCTGCAGAGTCCACTTCCTACAGACTTGCTAAGCACGACATCAAGCGTTATCCCAACATCATCACAGCGAACCAGCACGGAACGGGCGCTCCCTACTACACAAACAGCTCTCACCTCCCCGTCGGTTACACAGACGATATCTTCGAGGCGCTCGCAATTCAGGATGAGCTCCAGACACTCTACACATCGGGAACAGTATTCCACGCATTCCTCGGTGAGAAGATGCCCAGCTGGAAGGCGGCGGCTAACCTCGTAAAGAAGATCGCCGAGAACCACAAGCTTCCCTACTACACGCTCTCTCCCACATACTCTATCTGCAAGAACCACGGTTACATCGCAGGCGAGAAGTACACCTGCCCCGAGTGCGGTGCAAAGACAGAGGTCTACAGCCGTATCACAGGTTACTACAGACCGGTACAGAACTGGAACGACGGAAAGAGCCAGGAGTTCAAAGACAGAAAGGTATACAATATCGAGACCTCCAAACTCAGAGAAGCTGCCCCCGCATCCAACCTTCCCATGCTCTTCGTTACAAAGACCTGCCCCAACTGCAAGATAGCAAAACAACTTCTTGACGCAGAGGGTATCGAGTACAACGTCATAATGGCTGAGGAGAACATCGAGCTTGCAAAGAAGTACGGCATCATTCAGGCGCCCACAATGGTAGTCGAGAACGGTGACGGCTTCGAAAAATACGCAGGCGCCGCTGCTATCAAGCAGTTCGTCGCCGCTGCAAAAGTAAAGGCATAAACAATGTACGATATTATTGTGATCGGATCCGGCACTGCCGGTATGACTGCCGCCCTGTACGCTCTGCGTGCGGGGCGCACAGTTCTCTTACTTGAGGGAAACGGTATCGGCGGACAGATCGCCTCCTCCCCCAAGGTTGAAAATTTCCCCTCCATAAAGGAGATCAGCGGAAGCGAATTTTCCGACAATCTCTTCGCTCAGGTAACAGAGCTTGGAGTCGAATTCGGATTTGAAAACGCAACCCGGGTCATCGACAACGGCAAGACAAAGACTGTCAAGACCGACGAGGGTGAGCACGAGTGTCTGGCGGTCATTATCGCTACGGGACTCAAGCACCGTCCCCTTCCGGTCGAGCGTGCCGAGGAAATGGTCGGACGCGGAGTTTCCTACTGCGCGGTATGCGACGGCGCCTTCTTCAAGGACAAGGACGTGGCGGTCGTCGGCGGTGGAAATACGGCGCTTCAGGACGCGGCTTACCTTTCCAAATATTGCAGAACGGTGTACCTCATCCACCGTCGCGACACCTTCCGCGGTGACAACTCCAACACACGCGCGCTTGAGGGTAAGGAAAATGTAAAATTCATCCTCGACACCGTCGTAACAGAGCTTGTCGGCGAGGATATGATAGAAGGGCTCAAAATAAAGAACGTCAAAACAGACGTGGCGGGCGAGCTTGCAGTTTCCGGAGTTTTCTCGGCGGTAGGACAGACACCGCAAAGTGCTATATTCAAGGACTTTATCGAGCTTGACGAGGGCGGATACATCGTCGCGAGTGAGGATTGCAAGACTAACGTCGAGGGCATCTTCGTTGCGGGCGACTGCCGTACAAAAGAGATACGTCAGCTCACAACAGCGGCATCCGATGGTGCTACTGCAGCCATTGCCGCGTCGGCATATATAGGAATTTAAAAGAAAAAGCAATAAAAAAATTCTCCCGAAAGGGAGAATTTTTTTATTGCTTTTATTTCTTAGGTTTCTTGATCCTATTAAGCTGCTTGTTCATCTTAAGAAGCTCTTCCTTGTTAAAAGAAACGCCCATCATTCCCATCATCGAGGAGAGACGGAGTACACTGAAGCCGCCGAGCATATCCATCATTCCGCCCATGTTGCCTCCCTTGAGGTCCACGTCAAAGCCGCCCGACTTCTTTTCGCTCTTCTGTCCTTTGTTCTTTTCATCCATCTTCTTTTTGATCTTAAGACCGACAGAAAGGAACCAGAGCTTACCGCGCTTGGAATTCATAATATCCGAGATCTTATCGTTGAGCGAGAATCTGCCCTCGATCTCGGTAACATCGAACCAGTTAAGGACCGCGCCAACCTCGCGGAGCACATAGTCCATATTGCGCTCTGCAACCTTGCGGATCTTGGACTCATCAGAGCACTCGCCCGCACGCGCAACGATGGTGGACTCGCCCTCGTTCTTCACCTCAAAATAGAAGAAGTGATCGGGGGCGCTCTTCTTGCCGACGCTCTCGCCGTTGACGAAAAGCTCGACCTCGGGAAGATTGGAGTATACCGTGATCTTTGTGACCTCTTCTACGCGGTCAACATATCTCTTGGAGCATATGTGAACGAAGGGATCGTCCGAGAGCCACGCCTTGTATGCATAGAAGGAGTCCTTCTTATACTTTCTGTCCATTGTGACAAGACCCTTGTGGTTCTGTCCGTTCTCGCCGCCCTCTGCTCTCGCATCCGCGCCGAAGTCGAACATATTCCATACGTGAGTTGCCCACATATATTTTCTTGTAAAGAGCTGCTTGATAAGCTCCTCGTGATAATACGCCTGATATTCCTCTGTATAATCACCCTGCTTGGGGTCCGATGTATGCCAATTGAGCGCCTCGCATCCGTATTCCGAGCAACCGATGGGAAGTGTCGGATGCATAGCATGGAACTTGTCAAACCAAGGTCCGTTCATAGACGTGTCGCCGCCGTACCAGCCGAAATAGTGGTTATACGAAACAACATCGGGAATGAGCAGATAGGGATCGTCCATCTTGCACATAGAAACCGCCGCGATGGTGGTAAGACGCGTCTTATCCATCTCGTGAACAAGGTCGTTGAGTATACGGTGATTCTCAAGCAGATCCTCGTCGGCGCCGCCGATTCCGATCTCGTTGGAAAGTCCCCATACAACGATAGATGGATGGTTGTAGTTCTGCGCGACAAGCTCCTTCATCTGCGAGATCGTGTTATCGCGGCCGCCGGGCATGTGCTTGGAGATATAGGGGATCTCGGCCCAGATGACAAGGCCCTTCTCGTCGCAAAGATCGTAAAAATACTGATCGTGCTGATAGTGGGCAAGACGAATGGTGTTTGCGCCTACTTCCTGAATGAGGGACATATCCTCCTCGTGTTCTTTTTTGGAGATGGCCCAGC
>JAZNZQ010000061.1:0-11234 GCA_045595035.1 Eubacteriales bacterium
AGATCAAAAAAGGTTGCACCGAGGGGTGCAACCTTTTTATGTTAATATTATCAGCCGCCGTAGAGCATACGACGCTTTGTGGGAAGCTCCGCGCCATCGTATGTCTGCATTGCGCGCTCTACGTCAACAAATGCTTCGTTAAAGAGCACATCGAGTGCGGGGAGAGTGGGAACGTATGTCGTCATCATATAGCCGAGCACGTTCTCATCGGAAGCGTACTTCTTTGTAGCCGTAACAACATGTCTGAACTGATCGTCGTAATTGTAATTAGTACCAATGGGAAGCATCTTGAAGCCGGCGGCATCGAGCTTGCCGAACACAGCGAGCTTCTCATAGCGCTCCTTATATCTGGGCTCCGTTTCCTTCTTTACCCTGCATTCCTCAAGATCATCGTTCATAAATCTGTAGTAGTGTCCCTGAATTACCTTTTTGGACATTCTTGTGAGGTAATCCTCGTCTGTGAGGATCCTGTCAACGTTAGCCCAAGCGACAGAGCCGTTTGCCTCGACCTGACCTACGATGTAATTGAAATCGTGCCACCAAAGGTCTCCGTGGCGAACGATGGAGATTCCGTAGTGCGACTGTGTCGCCGAATCCTCATCACCCATACCGATATAGAAGAGCTTGGGGGTACCGAATATACCGCAAACTTCCTTTATAAGCTCTGCTACGACCTTATAGTATACGGGAGTGGAGAGCATTCTTGCATATTCACCGAGCCACTCGTCGTGTGCCGCGGAGAAATCCATCGAAGGAACTGCGTCCATGCCAAGCCCCTTTATGTATGCGATCTCCTCGGAGAGTTCTGCTACAGTCCACGCGCCCTCTGCAGCAAGTTCGGGATGAGATTCGTACTTAACGCCCTCAGCGAGATCAATAACGATAGTGTTAACGCCCGCCTTTGCCGCCTTGTCGACAATTGCTCTGAAGTACTTCTTATTGCAACGGACCTTATCGGATGCACATCTGAAGCTGCACTCCTCGCCGCCGTGAGCGAAATAGCTCTTTACGGTCTCGGCTCCCTCATACGCACCGGGGGTCTCGTCCTTTTCCATCCAGTTATTCATTCCAAGGTGGATCAAATAAGCCCAGATCTTTTCGTTCATAATTCTTGCACTCCTTATTTTATAAACAAAATTATTTTTCTATTACTTCAACCTCGCTCTTTACGTAAGCGATGTTTTCGGGTGTGGGAGGAAGCGTTCCTTCGCTCATACAAGCGGCGCATCCGTACGACTGAGCTGTTGCGAAGCATTCCTTGTCGCTCTTGCCGTTGGCTGCAGCCGCGATAAATCCGGCAACCGTGCTGTCGCCCGCGCCGATGGTGGATATGACCTTTACGTCGGGCACGTGAGCTTCGTATGCATGCTCGGAATTTACAAGAACAGCGCCTGCGCGTCCGAGACTTACCATTACGTTTTCGATGCCGAGTCCTGCAAGCTTCTTTGCCACCTCGATCGCATCGTCTGCCGTTTCGATCTTCTTATCGGAGAATGCCTGTATCTCCTGCTCATTGGGCTTGATAAGCCAGGGCTTTACCTCGATAAGGTCCTCGGTCTTAAAGGAATTGGAGTCGACGGCTATCTTCGCGCCGAGCGACTTGAGCTTGAGGAGAAAATCCGAAACAGACTTGAGCGAAACGCCCTTCGGCACCTTACCGCAGAATGCAATATAAGTATTGTCCGTAACGATCTTGCTCATATCCTCATAGAGGTCGTCAAGCACCTTGTCGTTTATCGAGAACGTATCGAGCGATATTCTCGTCTCGGGCATTCCCTCGCTGTGTATTGTTATATTTTCACGTATACGTCCGTCTACGTAGAAAGCTCTGTAGTCAAGTCCGTCGCGTCCGAGCTGCTCAACGAAATCGCGGCAGTTGTCTCTTCCCATTACGACGTATGCAACACTCTCTGTACCGTTGATATGGAGCACGCGGGAGATATTTACCGTCTTTCCACCCGCCTCGATACGGATACCCGAAACGTAGTTCTCCTTAAAGGGAACGAAGTTATCGATATTGTAGTGAAGGTCGTATGCGGGATTAAGCGCTATGGTTATTATGTTACTCATTTTTTCACCTCACGGATATAAAATATACATCTTGTTTATTATATCACCATATTTTCGGAATGGCAATACCTATTTTTATTTTTTTACAATATTTACTTTAGAAAAAGCCGCAGTTTTCGCTTCCGCGATCTGATTCTGCTTGCGATATTGCGTGGGTGACATTCCTTCCGAGGTACGGAAATGTCTTGAAAAGAGATTATTGTCCTCAAAGCCGCACATCTGCGATATCTGATTGACTCCGAGCGAGGTCTGAAGAAGCAGATCGCAGGCATTTTTTATTCTAACCGAATCGAGATATCCCATAGGCGAGGTACCGTAATACTCGCGCACAAGTCTGGTAAAATGGCGTTGCGAATAGTGGGAGAGCGCGGCAAGCTCGTCAAGCGTTATCTGCTTTTCAAAGTTCTGCTCGATGTAGTATATCACCTTCGAAATATTCTCATATGCCTTCCATTTTTCACCCGTTTCGCGCTTGCGGCATTTTGTGCATATAAGCGAGATGACCGACATAAAGAGAATGTCCAAAATATCCGTATCAGTCTCGTTTTGCATAAGATCCGCGACCTGCTCGGCATATTTTACCGTGTCTATATCGACAAAATAATTCTCTGTGCCGTTTCCCTCTCTTTTGTCCTTTACGTCGTCTATAAAGAGTGTTCTGAACCCATTTTTTTCGGTCAGATTGAGGACGGCCGCCTGCTCCATGAAAACATCCATGTCAAACTGAAATATGCAGCATCTGAAATCGTTCATATTCGATTGCCAATGCTCCGTATCCTCGGTCAGCACGTACACGTCTCCGGGTAAAACGGCAAAATCTCTGTCATTTATACAGTCGTTTGCACTTCCTCCGATACAGATATAAAGCTCGGATTTGCTGTGCTTGTGTACAGGAAAATCTCCGTGGCGCACGACCTTTGCAACGTTTCCGTATAAGAGGTGCTTTCCGGATGCCTGTCCCATATCCAAAACCTCCTTATCCTCAAAATGGATTCTATGTCCTAAATATACTATAATATGTCCAAAAAGTCAATAGATATGGATAAAAAAATTTATTATAATAAAAGTAAAGATGCAGGGAGTGACCTGCAAATATTTTAATGTCTTAAGTATCCTATATCGGATACGGAAGGAGAATTATTATGGCATACGAATCCGCAAAAGATCATGGTTCTCAGTCTACAAGGAACCTCATCACTAAACTTGAAAACAGAGAGAAGATTTTTGCAGCTTACATTGGCTCTGTTATGTCCGAGCACTTTGCAGGCGCATACTCGAGATCGGGTGCTGACTTCGTTATCGTAGATATGGAGCACGGCGCATTCAATCCCGAGATGGTCGGCCCCTTCGCACAGGCGTGCAACAAGAGAAACTTCCCCGTTATCGCAAGAATCCAGGACTGTGAGTACCACTGCATCTCCAAGGCGATCGACCAGGGTTGCGACGGTATCCTCGTTCCCAGAACAGAAACACTTGAGCAGGTTGAGCTTGCTATCGCTTCCATGCGTTTCCATCCCGTCGGAAGAAAGGGCGTAGGCGGTCCCGCTTGCCTCCGTGGCGACTCCATCGATGAGTTCAACAAGAAGCGTCTCATCTTCATCCAGACAGAGTCTCCCAAGGGCGCTGATATGCTCGACGAGATCCTCACAAAATACGGCCACGAGATTGCAGGCGTTATCATCGGCCCTGCAGACATGTCCATCATGTGCGAGTGCCCGCTTCAGTTCGATCATCCCAACCTCATCGCTTGCATCGAAAAGACAGTTGCAGCTTGCCAGAAGCACAACAAATCGATCGGTATGTTCATGGATGACCTCAAGGTATCCAAGTACTGGTACGAGAGAGGTATGAACATTTTCTGGACATGCGGTGAGACAGGTGCTCTCGGCGCAGGTCTTAAGCAGATCGCTGACGGAATCGCTGAATTCTGATCAAAGTCAAAATTCTGCTGATCAAACGCAATTAAGTTATTGTTATTGTCCTGCCGGTGATGTATAATAATATATACCGGCAGGATAATTCAATATATAATGATAAAAAGGAGAATTATCATGCCGAAAGTAGTAGTAATGGGCGGTGTAAGCGAAAGCTACAAAAGAATTTTCGGTGAACGCGGCATCGAGGTCGATTTTTGCTCCTCCAAGGACGAAGATGAGATCGCGGCAGTTGCAAAAGATGCCGACGCCATCCTATTCACATCCACAAAATTCACAAATTCGCTTTTTGACAAGCTTCCCAAGCTTAAAATAATTTCCAGAAGCGGTATCGGTATCGATACTGTCGATATGGATGCGGCAAGCGCTCACGGCGTTATCGTTTGCAACAGTGCAAGCTATGGCACATACGATGTTGCAGAGCACACCGTAGCACTTATGCTCTCTCTCGTTCACTCCATACCGAGATACAATCACAAAGTAAAATCCGCAAACGACTGGGGTTGCGCGGATATTCCGCCCGCACACCGTCTCTCCGACAGAGTGCTCGGTGTTGTCGGATTCGGAAAGATATCCAGATGGATATGCACGATGATGAAGGGATTCGGAATGGAGACTCTCGTATACGATCCCTACATCAACCTTGACGTTGCGCGCGAGCTTGGCGTAAAGTCCGTAACTCTTGACGAGCTGATTGAGATGGCAGACATCATCTCTGTAAACGCACCTTTAACAAAGGACACGCATCATCTCATCAATGCAGAAAGAATAGCAAGGATGAAGGACGACGTTCTTATCGTCAACACGAGCAGAGGTCCGCTTATAGATGAAGAGGCACTTATTGCGGCACTCGAATCGGGCAAGGTCGCAGGCGCGGCGCTTGACGTATTCGAGAACGAGCCGTTTGAGAACGAGAGCAAGTTCCGTACACTTGATAACGTTATCATCACACCTCACGTTGCTTGGCGCTCGCACGAAGCTATGCGCGATCTCAAGCTTGAGGTGACAGGAAACATCATTGATTACTTTGAGGGCAAGCCCCTTAAGAATCAGCTTAATCTGAAGTAATTTTGAAAAAAATAAAAAGGAGAAAACATCATGGTAGAAATTTGCATAAAAGAAATGCGCGACCGCACTTATAACATTTTCAAGAGAGTCGGTCTTACAGATGAAGATGCAGGCATAATGGCTGACATCCTCACACTCACAGAGGTTCGCGGAATCTCCACACACGGCTTTGTAAGAGTAAGAAACTACGTTAAGGGTATCCTCGGCGGCGGTATGAACCGTGACAATGAGCTCACACTTACATACGACAGCCCCTCTTGGGCAGTTGTTGACGGTAAGGAAGGACTCGGAATCGTTCTTTCCTACAAGGCGGCAAAGCTCGCTATCGAGAAGGCAAAGGAAACAGGTATCGGTATCATCAGCATCAATGGAAGCCATCACAACGGTGCGGTAGGCCACTACGCATCCATGATCGCAGACGAGGGTATGTTCGGTATGTCGATGAGTAACGGCTCTGCAATGGTTGCTCCTACAGGCGGACGCCGTGCTGCTATCGGTAACAATCCCTTCGCTTACGCTGCTCCCGCAGGTAAGTACGGTAACGTTCTCTACGACGTAGCAATGAGCATGGTCTCCGATATGAAGATCTACCAGCTCAGAGACAAGGGACTTCCCATGCCCGAGGGTTGGGCTATAAGACGTGACAACGGTGAGCCCACAACAGACCCCAACGACTACTGCAACGGCAACGGCGTTCTTCTTCCCTTCGGCGGACATAAGGGTTACGGTCTTGCAATGATGGTCGAGGTCATGGCCGCTGCAATGTCGGGCGCATTTATGCTCAGACACGTTAATTCCTGGTCCATGAGCCCCGACAAGGTCGGTAACACAGGTCATTTCATCATGGCTCTTGACCCCAGCAAGTTCATGCCCAAGGAAGAGTTCATCGCAAGAATGGAGCAGATGGTATCCGAGATCAAGGCAACAGACAGAGTTGACGAGAACAAGGAGATCCTCGTCCCCGGTGAGCTTGAGAGAATGAGAGAGGCAGCTGCAAAGGAAACAGGCAAGATCATGGTTCTTGAAGGCAACCTCGAAATGCTTGACAAGGCAGAAGCTCTCCTTGAAGAAGCAGGTCTTTGATTCTCTTTATAAATAAATGTACGGTCAGAGAGGCGAATTGTCTCTCTGATCTGACATATAAAAAGGAAGGAGTTCTCCCTATGAACAACAAGACATTAGCAAGAGTTCTCGCTCTTGCACTTGCGCTCGTTATGATGTTTAGCGTCGTGGCTTGTAACAAGACACCCGCCGGCACACCCTCGGGCACAGAAACAACAAAGGCACCCGAGCAGGGCAAGGATCCTGTAGAAGACACAAGGATCTACCCTACACTCCCCGATACTACATACAACGGTTATGAGTTCAGGATTCTCGCAAAGGGCCAGACAACTAACTGGTGGACAGTAGGTATCGATGCAGAGGAAAGAAACGGTGACCCCGTAAACGATGCAACACTTATTCGTAACAACAAGATCGAAGAACAGTTCGGCATCACGATCACAGAGGTAAACAACACCGGCGTTTCCAACGCAGTTCAGCAGGCAGTTCTTACAGACGCTGACGATTTCGACCTCGCCGTAGGTAACACAAACCACCTTGCAACACTCGCTCCCAAGTATACTGTCGACTGGAAGACAGTACCGTGGGTCGACCTTACCAAGCCCTGGTATGACCAGAACGCTGTTAAGGAGCTTTCGATCGCAAATCAGCTCTTCACGGTCAACGGTGACCTCATCCTCAACGATGAGAATGCCTCCTGGTGCGTACTTTACAACCCGCTTCTTCAGGCAGACTACGATGCTGTTCCCAATGACCTCTACGAGCTTGTAGACAACGGAACATGGACATTAGACAAGATGTTTGAGATCGCTTCTCAGGTGACACACGAGAACAGCGGTGATGACAAGCTTGACGAAAACGACATCTGGGGCTTCCATACAGAGGCATGGAACTCTTATGCTATGCTCATTGCATCGGGTGAGAAGATCGCCTCCAAGGATGAGAATGACATTCCCTTCCTCACGGCTAACACAGAAAAGTATGCTACAGTATTTGAAAAAGCAGTTAAGATGCAGGCAGACGAAAGCGTTACCTTTATGAATGAAAAGGGACACGACGTGGCCGGTTCAATGACTGCACAGATCGGCGGCATCTGGCTCTTCTCCAAGGGCGCTACAGGTACCGGATGCTCGCTCTTCAGAATGGCAGGCGTTTACACTATCACTCAGGCGCGCCGCGTTGCTGAGTCCGACATTGATATCGGTGTTCTCCCCATGCCTAAGTGGGATACGGACCAGACACGTTACTACACACCTATCACAACAAACGCTACAACACTCTTCATCCCGAAGAACGCACCCGATCTTGAGAGAACAGGTGCTATAGTCGAGGCGCTTTCCGCTGAGGCAAGATACACGACAAGAGAAGCTTTCTATGAGCAGACTCTTAAGACAAAGTACTCGCCCGAAGAAAACAGCTCGAGAATGCTCGACCTCGTTTCCGACTCCAGAGTGTTTGACGTTGGACAGGTTTATGGTTGGGGCAGCATGATCAGCAAGATGACTACAATGACAAAGAACGGTGCATCCAACTGGGCATCGTCCTACAAGTCGCTTCAGAGAGTTGCCGAAAGAGCTCTCAAGAACTCTATCGAAAACTTCCAGAAGGAAGCTACAGGAACCGAAACCGAAGCTAAATAACTGACAATACAAAAAACAGCTTGTGAAAAACACAAGCTGTTTTTTTTGTTTATTTCAACAGTGCAAATCCGAAATTCTCCGGAAGGATCATATTCTTGTATTCGCAAAAGTCCATACCGCGTCCGATCTCGGCATCGACCGATCTAAGATACTCGATGCAAGCATCGTAAGCCGCTTTTGCCCCCTCCTTGTCACCCTTTGCCTTTGCGTAGACACCCGGGATGAGACGGAGCCAGAATTCACCGTGGCAGAGAACGTACTTCAAAGAAAGCTCATACGCGCTTCCCTTCTCGCACCTCTCAAGATTCTCACGTATCATAGGGAGTGTATCGTTTATGAGCGAAGCAAGCTCGTCATATCTGCTCTCGTTTTCTTCGTTGTCCCATATCTCGGACATCTTCTTAAGATATGCCTCAACCTTGTCACCGTCACACACAAAAGAAGTTACAAAATAGTCCGACGAGACCTTCTCAAACTCACTCGTTTTATCCCAAAGCGCTCTTGCCATAGCATAAGTGGGAAGTCCTGTCGGAAATGCTACGCGCTGAAGCTGACAGCTGACCATACCTTCGATGCCAAGCAGATCGAGATACTTCATATCATCGTGAAGCACCCGCGCAATGCGGTATTCGCCCGCATCTGTCGCGTGCGCCCACATATTGTGATAATCGAACACAAAGGATTCCCCGCTAAAGCCGCGCTGCCATTCACGAAGGAAGGCAACGTTCACGTCAACGGCTTTGGGCATATGCACCTTATTTCTTTCAAACGGGACCGTCTTTGCGCTTCCGTCACCGAGACTGTTGCAGTATGCCTCCTTATACGAACGCGTAATAGGGGCAAACATAAGCACGAATCTGTCGGGGTTCTTTATTTTTTCCTTTTCGGGTGCCCAGAGGAGCTCGTTGTAAAGAAGGAACACGACCTTGGTATCAAGTCCGCGCGCTGTAAGCTCTTCATCAAGCTCGTTGAGCATCACCACGTACCAATCGGTCGGTATTTTCTTGACACATTCGGGACACTCGCAGTTATTGTTTTTGTCATCGGAAAGCCAAAAATGTATGTAATCGGCGGCGGGAGTGTTCTCGCAATAATCGGCAAAGCCCTTGATAAGCTTTCTTCTCGCCTCGGGATTCGAATAGCATAGGTTCGTATCGTGAAGCTTGCCCTTCCAAAGCTTTCTCTCACCGTTGATCTGTGCAAATAACGCCGACAGATCCTCGGGGATCTCGTTCTTCGGCTCGTATCTTCCGTAACAATATTCCCCGATGGTCGTATATATCCAGCCGTGACCGCCCTTATGATAGGTAAGTCCGCGAAGCTTTATCTCCTCCTCAAGCTTGTTACATATATGTCTTACGTCCTCGAGCGTAACAGGGGCGCATTCACATTCGGGATGCTCCTTATAGTAGTTATCGAAGAAAATAAACGGCAGATGGAGCTGAATGAAATATTCGTTGAGTCCGACCTTGGGAAGCCAATTTATCATATCAAAAACAGACTCATAGGTGCAGGACCCCTCTATCGTTATGCCGCGGTGGCGGTACGAAGGAGTGTGATCAAGCTCGAACGAAATATCCTTTTTTGCAAGCTTGCGTGCATTGATATACTCGCCGTCCTCACCGGGGCGAAGCCATTTACATCCAAGACTCTCAAGGAATTTATAAACTCCAAAGAGTACCGAGCGTTCATTTGAGCCGGTGATATATCCCTCGCCCTCCGAGATTTTTACTGTAACGTGATCGAAAGGTGAGCTTTCATTTTCCATCATTCCGACAAAAATAACGCTTTTTACGTTACCGTCAAAAGCATCGTAGGAAGCCATATCGACAAGAAGAGTTCTATCTATTTTTTTAAGATAACGAGCAAGCTCACACGCGGCATACGCCACAGTCTTGCTCTCGCCTATCTTTGCTATTGCTATTCTCATTTTTATCCTCCGAATATTTTTCTTATCAAATTATATCACCCTAAAACCTTTTAGTCAATACTATCATATAAAAAATGTCGGTCAAAAGAATTCGACCGACGTTTTATTCATTTAGATCGTTATAAAATATCACGCTGTAAGGAAGACTGAGATTCAGCTTTTCTCTTGCGATCTTTATGACGTATTCATCATTAAAGGGAGCGTTTATTTCATTTTCGAGAGCTTCTATTCTTATCTTGTAAGCATCTACCTGCGCCTGAAGTGCATCGCGCTCTGCCTGCAGCTCATTATACTTCATCATCATCTGCATAACGCCTATAAGCGCCGCGATAACAAATACAATGATCGCCAGCTTGACAAAAATATTGGAATAATACTTTTTCTCCACTTTTTCCTCCGTCAGCCAATAAAGCCGATCCTTGAATCCTTTTTCATTTTATTCATCTCTGCTTTTGTGTATACACGCGCCATCCCCTGCCGCCACAAATATCGGACAAGCGAAGTGATAGCTTTTATTGGGAGCCATGCAATAAAAAACAGATAGCTTAGCACGCTTCGTATAACAAAAACGATATAGCTTGAGAAAAACATCACTATTTTTCCAAGCGTAAAATAGTACACGGCAAATCCCGCCGCTGTGCCGAAGAATACCATCCACCTTGCTCTGCCGTCGTTTGAATGATATATGAATATCACCAAAACAAGTGCGGCAAATATGCAAAACAGAAGATCTCCCGCAAAGACCAATATATCAAGCGCGAGTGAAGGGATCCCCTTCCCTTTGCGCTTATTTTCTTTTTTAAACTTTGATATTATGGGAAGCTTTATCCCACTAAGCTGCACTCCCGCTGCACGGCTATAGCTCACACCGAGAAATATACGTCCGATCCTTACGGCATCGTATACCGCGCCGAGAAAGGTGCCGAGAGCTATCGACCAGAAAAAGGAGTACAAAAGCGAGCTCATGGATATTTCCATACACTCACCTCGAAGAAACAAAGCGGCCAAAAAGCCCCTTCTTTTCTCCTTTTTCTTTTTCATCGTAATAATATATTCCGTTTATCTTTCCCTCGACTCTGACCTCGCCCGAGGACAGATCAAGAGCCGATATATGAAGCTCTGTCCCTTCGACCTCCATATTACCGCAAGCGGTGCACAAAAGGACCGAAGTTTCATCAAAGCTTATTACGTCGCTTACCGCCCCTATCTCAAGATATTTGCGCTCGCTGAGAAGAAGCTTATGTACGGTAGTGTTCATATATATACCTCGCATCATATTATATTAAATAATATGTAAGCGAGTGGGGATATATTCCCCTTCAGGCGATGATCTCGTACATTTCGCCCGACTCTGCCTTTTGAACGTGTTCCTTGACCGCAAGCACGCGCGCCTTGAGAGTGCGCTGGCCGAAGGTTATCTCGATTATATCGTTTTCCTTTATCTCGTAAGATGCCTTTGCGACCTTGCCGTTGACCTTGACCTGCTCGTTATCACACGCCTCGTTTGCAACCGTTCTTCTTTTTATAATT
>JAZNZQ010000062.1:0-2896 GCA_045595035.1 Eubacteriales bacterium
GCCTCCGACTTCACGGTATCAAACATAGATGCCGCTCGCTCTATCATATCAAGATGCCCCACTGTTATCGGGTCAAAGCTTCCCGGTACCATTGCTATCTTCATTTTTTATTCTCCCTTCACAGAAAGTAGAGTCACATACGCCGCTCCGTATTTCGCCACGCGCTTTACCTCGAATTTTCCACGGATATCTTCTCTTCCATCAAAGATATCCTCTTCTGCGCTTTCACAGATGACCGTGCTCGTGCATTTCAGAAGATCACAGAGAAGAAGCGCATCAAGTACATTCGGAACCTCTCGCATAGCATACGGCGGGTCGATGAAAACTATATCGAATTTCTTGTTCACGTCGCGAAGAAAGCTCTTGTAATCTCGGCAAATGATCTTAGCTCTGTCATCAAGCTTTGTCTTTTTCGCATTTTGTACCACAATGTCTACTGCGGCTTTTGAGCTATCAACAAAATACGCTTCGGCCGCGCCTCGGCTGAGTGCTTCAAGTCCCATTTGACCCGAGCCCGCAAAAAGGTCGAGCACCGCTCTGCCCTCTATATCAAACTGTATCATAGAAAACACGGCTTCCTTTGCCCGCTCGGAGGTCGGGCGCGTAGCGTCGCCTTCAAGCGTTAAAAGCTTTACTCCTCTCGCCTCGCCCGTGATTATTCTCATCATATAGCTCACCTCACAACAATTATATCAAAGAGATCCGCTCAAGTCAATGATAATATCTGTACACCGTTTCGGCATCTCTTCGGTTTATCCCTTTGACTTGTGCTATCTGCTCTATCTCGGCTTCCTTTATCTTCGTAACAGAGCCAAAATGCGAGAGAAGCTTTTTCGCCTTGCTCTCACCTATCCCCTTGATCTTTTCAAGCGACGAGGTCTTGAGAGTTTTTCTCTTTGCATTTGTCATCGCGGACACCGTAAATCGGTGTACCTCTTCCTGTATCTTATATATCATAGTAAAGACCGATTGCTCTCTTGCAATGCTGATCTCGGACACCTCATCGGTAAGCGCTCTGGTCTTATGATAATCATCCTTTACCATACCGAACACGGGAATATCGATCCCCTTTTTTGCAAGCAGCTCCCTTACGACCGAGACGTGCCCCTTTCCGCCGTCAAGAAGTATAAGATCGGGTGAGGACGAAAAGCTTCCCCCATCATCGCTAAGATGCTCCAGTCTGCGGGAGAGCGCCTCGCGCATACAAGCGTAGTCATCGGTACCGTCGACATCATTTATCGTAAATATGCGGTAATCAGCCCTCTTGAATTTTCCGTTCTCATAGACTATCATTCCCGCGGTCTTATGCTCCGAGCCGATATTAGATATATCATACGCTTCGATACGTTCGGGAACCACCTCAAGAGAGAGCATCGACGCAAGAAGAGCTAAAGCGCGGTCGGTCTTTTCATTCTCGCGTAGATACTGCTTGGCATTTTCCATTGCATTATCATGCACCATCAAGCAAAGCTTTCTGGCATCTCCCTTTTCGGGAGTTCTTACGCTGACCTTTCTCCCCGCCCTCTCGGACACAAAGCTTGCAAGCAGTGCCTCATCCTCTGCATCAAGCTTAAAGGAAAGCAGGATCTCACGCGGGATGTACTCCCTTTTCATATACAGATCGCAAATAAATGCCGAGACGTTGCTCTCATCCACTATCTGCTCTGCGGGAAACGTAAAATACTCGCTGTCGGTTATCGTACCGCCGCGTATATAGAAAACAGATATGCATGAACAAAGCTCGCCCGACCAGAGCGCGATAACGTCCTCGTCAAGCTCGGGTGAACCGATGACCTTCTGCCTCTGTCCAAGCCGTTCAAGCGCAAGAAGACTGTCACGGCACCGTGCCGCCGCCTCGTATTGCTCAAGCTCTGCATATTCGTTCATCTTCGCCTCAAGCGATGCCTTAACATCGTCGTTTTTACCACGCAGGATATCTATGGCGAGCATGACCTTCTCTCTGTATTCGCTCTCGCCAATGCTTCCGTCACAGGGGGCTGAGCACTGCCCGAGCTGCTTATAGAGGCAGGGTCTTTCTTTGCCGATATCCTTCGGAAGATTCCGTCTGCACGAATGAAGCCCCAACGCCTTCTGAATGGTCGAGATAGCATTATTAACGGCAGGTGCGCCCGAATATGGACCGAAATACTTTGCCTTGTCCGCACGTCTTGTTCTCGTCATAAGCATTCTCGGATACGGCTCGTCAAGCGTTATCTTTATATAAGGATATGATTTTGCATCCTTTAACTTAATATTGTATTTCGGAAGATACTGCTTTATAAGACTGTTTTCAAGCGTGAGCGCTTCAATTTCGGTATCGCAGAGAATGTAATCAAAGCTGTACACCGACGCGACCATGCGCGAGGTCTTGATATTCTTCTCGCTCGATTGAAAATACTGCGATACGCGGTTTTTTAGCTTTCTCGATTTGCCGACGTATATGACCTTACCGCCCTTGTCCTTCATTATATATACACCGGGGCGCAGGGGCAGACGGTTGGCAGCATCAAGAAGTTCTGCTGTTCGTGACACATTCTCACCTCGATCCTTTCGTGATATAAATTAAGCGAACATATCTTTGCCGCACGGCGCTGACTATGTTCGCTTATTTTGTAATGTAAAGAAATAAATTATTCGTTGAAGCCGCTGTTTACAAGCTCTTCAAGTCCGTCAAGCGCCGCTTCTTCATCAGCACCGTCTGCAATAAGAAGTATGGACATTCCCTCAACTATACCGAGAGAAAGAACGCCAAGCAAGCTCTTTGCATTCACGCGGCGGTCATCCTTTTCGACCCAAATAGAACTCTTGTAGGAGTTTGCCTTCTGGATGAAGAATGTAGCCGGTCTTGCGTGCAGACCTACGTTATTCTTTATTGTAACACTACGAGATATCATTT
>JAZNZQ010000063.1:0-4574 GCA_045595035.1 Eubacteriales bacterium
AAATAACTGCCACCGGGTAGTAAAAATGCAAAACAGCATTCGATGCGTATCGTTAGGTCACAGAAGATACGTATCGGATGCTTTTTTTGAGAACAGGAGACATATGAAAACAAAAAATCCCTTTTCCGATCTTACGGCATTTGAGCGCGCTCTCTGGATTGTCTCGGTCACAGCAATAATCATAAGCTCTGCTATAACGGGCTTTTGCGACCCGCTCTCTCTTATCACCTCGCTTATCGGAGTCACCGCTCTTATATTTATCGCGCGCGGCTACGTTATCGGACAGGTGCTTCTTATAATATTTTCCCTGTTTTACGGAACAATATCTCTTGGTGAGCGTTACTACGGCGAGATGATAACCTACGTCGGCATGAGCGCGCCGATAGCACTTGTAACGGCAATAGAATGGGCAAAGCATCCATACAAGGGCACGCGCGAGGTCGAGGTCGCAAATATCACAAAAAGAAGATTTTTCGGCATGTGCGCGCTCTCTGTCGCCGTCACGGTGATATTCTATTTTATTCTCCGTGCGCTCGGCAACGGCGCTCTGCTCTTTTCCACGCTCTCTGTCACAACAAGCTTTATCGCATCATATCTGACCTTTCTTCGGTCTCCGTATTTTGCACTCGGGTACGCCGCAAACGACCTTGTCCTCGTCGTGCTCTGGGTCATCGCCGCGGCGGGGGACATTTCTTCTCTCCCCATGGCGGTCTGCTTCGTAATGTTTTTTGCAAACGATATATACGGCTTTGTCAGCTGGAAAAGGATGCAAAAAAGGCAACGTTTCTCTTGACATAATAGGTTTTAGCACCTATAATAAAAGCAACAATACGAAAGGGCGTCATACTATGAGTAAACTTTTTGTACCCGTATCGGGCAGAGATGAAATAGACCATAAGAAAGCGCTTGAAGAGCTTCGTGCAATGGGCGCGGATCGCGTATATATTGCGCTCGAGCAACGTTTGCCGTTTGGCAAAGGTACGGCCGAGGGCGACAGACTATTCGCCTCGCTTAAAGAAAAAATTGATTTTTACACCTCGGCAGGACTTGAAGTCGGCGTCTGGATAGACACGCTCGGCTTTGGCGGCCCTCACGAGCCGTATAATGCCAAGGCGGTAAAGAGCTTCACTTCCATAGAAAACATCTTCGGTAGTAAGGAGACCGATGCCTTCTGTCCGCTTGACGAGGGCTTTTGTGAGGCGATTTGCGATACGGTCGAGGAACTTTGCCGCAAGACCGGACTTAAGATGCTGATGCTCGACGATGAGCTCTGCCTTTCCGCCCGACATGGACTCGGCTGTGCCTGCCCGCTTCATATGGCGGAATATTCACGCAGACTCGGAGAGGATATAAAAAAAGAGGATATCGCAAGACTTGCCTTTACGGGCGGTGCCAACCGCTACCGCGACGTCTGGCTCTCTCTTATGCACGATACGCTTGCCGATTTTTGCCGTAAAATAAGGGCGGCAGTCGACCGCGTCTCACCCGACATACGCCTCGGCTTTTGCTCGGGGTACTCCTCGTGGGATATCGAGAGCGCCGATGCGATAGAGCTGACACGCATCCTTGCGGGAGAAAACAAGCCCTTCCTTCGCCTTATGGGCGCACCCTATTGGTACGCAAACGGCAGATTCAAGGATATGGCGCTTACGACCATCATTGAGTCTGTGCGCCATCAGTTCTCGCTCTGCCGCAACACCGACATAGAGACATTCGCCGAGCTTGACAATTACCCGAGAAACAGATATCACGTGCCCGCCGCATACGCCGAGTGCATGGATCTTGCGTGCCTTGTATCGGACGATATGAACCGCTTGAAATATCAATTCACATATGTCTGCCCAGTTGATTTCGACACGGGCTACGCGTCACTCCATAAGAGACATATGCCACTATATGAAGAAATAAAAGAGGTATTCGGCACTAAACCGTCAATCGGTATACGCGCATACGAAGAGATGCGGAAGATAAAGAATTATGACCTTCCCACCCCCGATAATTTCACCTATGACGACGGACGCGCCGTGATGCGCACATCCTTCCCTCTCTCTCAGAGGATTCTTTCGCCCAACTCCATTCCCACGGTATATGAGGGCGCAGGCCTTTGCGGAATTGCGCTTGGCGAGAACGCAAAATATCTGCCCGAGAGCGCCTTTGAGAAGGGACTCATCCTTGACACCAAGGCGGCGCTTATCCTAAAGGAGCGCGGCATCGACACGGGCATAAAGTCAGCAAAGCGCATTCCCTGCAGTTTCAGGGAGAGCTTTGACGGCAGACTCTGCCACCTTTACGGCTCGTCGTATGTGTACGAGCTTGAGATAGACGAAAATGCAGACGTAAAAAGCCGATTTGTGGGACTCAGCATGTTTGACGAGCGCACTCTGCCCGCCTCCTACACATATGAAAACGCCGCAGGGCAAAGATTCTTGGTCTTCGCCTTCTCGGCAGAGGAGCTTTCCGAGTCCGCACTGCTTCTTCGCTCGTATGAGCGCTCGCGCCAGATAGCAGGGGCTGTCGAATGGCTTGGCGGCAAGCCGCTTCAAGCAAGCTGTATCGGCCATCCCTATCTCTACACCGTACAAAAAGAGGGTGCCGTCGCTTACATCAACTGCCACCCCGACGAGATATATGATGCAAAGATCACGCTTGCCCGCCCGGCAAAAAGCGTGCGCTTTATCGGCTGCACGGGACGGCAGACAGACAGCACCACCGTCATCATCGACAACATCCGTGCCTTTGGCTTTGCCGGAATCGAATTTGAATAAATACATGCTCATCCGCAAAAAACCTCTCGACTGTGTCGAGAGGTTTTTGTTGTTCATATTATCGATACGCCTTCCCATTCGTCGGCGCCTTCGATGCCGAGCAGAGTCGTGACCGTAGGTGCAATATCTTTGATAGAGCATTTGTCAAGCGCACGGCCCGCTTCAAAGGATCTGCCGAAGAATGTTATCGGAATGGTCATATCCTCGGGCATCGTTGTGCCGTGAGTGCGGTCGTGTCCGCCGTGGTCGGCTGTTACGATTATGTGGTATTCGTCGCCGAACTCGTTTACAAGGCGCTCAAGCTGAGTGACCTCGCTCGAGATCGCAGACACGTATTCATCGGTCATCCAACCGTATTTGTGTCCCGCCTCGTCCGAGTATGCGTAGTAGATAAAAATGAAATTCGGCTTCTCTTCCTTTATGTAGTCGATAGCCACGTCGGTCATTTTCGCCTCGGTCTTCACGGTATCCTCAAGCGGCTTCTTTGCAAAGGAGCGGTAGTAGTCAAAATGCAGACTCTTCGGCTTTGCAAGATCACGCAGCTGCAACCAGTCGTGTACCATAGCACACTTGCCTCCCGCCGCGGCTACAACGTCGAAAATACTGTCTATCGGGCGCACCTGAGCCATCCAGATATTGTTTGTGATTCCGTGGCGCTCGGGATCCACCGAGAGAAAGAGCGAGGTGTGGCAAGGAAGTGTGACCGACGGAATGACCGTCTGAGAGTTGTAGCAGTATGTAGATTTTTCTCTCAGGTTATAGAGAAACTTATTCTCGCATTTGTCGGGCACGTCTGCGCGCATACCGTCAAAGAGCACCAAAATGACCTTGTTATCCATTATACGTGATTTCCTTTCGTAAATTCTCCCCATCTCTTATAGATGAAGAAGCAAAGTATCATTGCAAGCGCGCCAAAGCCGATCCATACAGCGATGGTGACGTTCCAGTTATATTTTTCAGCAAGCGTGCCGATTCCGTAGTTTGCGATAGCGCAACCCATGTAGGCGATAAAATTCATCATACCCGAGATGGTCGCAACCTTACCGTGCTTTGCAAAATGCACCGGCATCATCGTGATAAAGAGCTGATTTATCGCAAGCATCGAGCTTGTGATTATCGCAAGAAGTACAAGTCCGACGATGACCGAGCTTCCGTTAAGGAAGATAAGCCCGAACATCGGCAGGATCGAGATGATAAAGAACACTATCGCGCTCTTGACCTCGTTTTTGAAAAATTTCTTATATACGAAAAGTGCCGCATACGCGCCGCTCAGGTTGACGATGGGAAGCACGATGGAAAGCATCGTCGAAAACGAAGCGTCCACCTCGAACATCTCGCTTATCATCGTGGGTACCCAGGTGTTTACCCCCTCGCGAAGCATTCCGTTGATGGTGATCGGCACAAGTGCAACAAGCACGCCCGATGCAAGGAGCAGGGGGAAAAGCTTTATGCTCTGTCCCTCTTTTTTCCTGGTGTCGGAAAGCATCTCTGTATCGGTTTTGTCCCTGAATCTGATGAATTTTTTTATATAGAGAGACATGGAGAGCCAGCCGATAAAGATAATTGCAAGCACGATAGACGAGGTGAGAAATACCTTGTCCCATTCTGCAAACTTAAGCACGAGCGTGGATACAAGATATGCGCCGAGCGTACCGAGCGGCACGGTCGAAGCGATATCAAGGCAGGCCTTCTCGCACTGTCCGCTTGCCAAAAGATTTGACATTATAAAGAGTATCGGTGTCCAGAGCATCGACTGTGAAAGGCCGTTAAGCCCCCACGTGACGGCCATAACGGTAAGATCTCCTCCCG
>JAZNZQ010000064.1:0-2730 GCA_045595035.1 Eubacteriales bacterium
TACACAGGCACTCCTTCAGGATAAGCTTGAGTTCTCTCGCCTCGGCCTTATCATCACCGACGAGCAGCATCGCTTCGGCGTTATGCAAAGAGCACTGCTTTCCGAAAAGAACGAGGGGGCGCACATGCTCGTTATGAGCGCAACACCGATACCTCGTACTCTTGCGCTCGTGCTCTACGGCGATCTTGATATATCGGTAATAGACGAGATGCCACCCGGAAGACAGAGGGTCGATACCTTTACGGTAAACGAATCCTACCGCGAGCGCCTGAACGGATTTATTCGCAAAAACGTCGATGCGGGCGGTCAGGTGTATATCGTTTGTCCTGCGGTCGAGGAAAGTGAGAATGAGGCGGGCGAGATGCCTATATCGGAGTACGGGACATCGTTTGAGGAAAGGGAACCCGAGATCCCGCTTAAGGCGGCGCTCACTTATGCAAAGGAGCTATCCGAAAATGTATTTCCCGAATATAAGGTCGGATTCGTCCACGGCAGGATGAAGAGTGCCGAAAAGGATGCGGTTATGGGAGCGTTTGCGGAGGGAGAGATAAATATTCTCGTATCCACTACCGTCATCGAGGTCGGCGTGAACGTACCGAATGCGACCCTTATGATAGTCGAAAATGCCGAGCGGTTCGGACTTTCACAGCTTCATCAGCTCAGAGGAAGGGTAGGACGCGGAAAGAAAAAATCCTATTGCGTGCTCGTCTCGGATGCAAAGGGAGAAAATGCGAGGGCTCGACTTGAAACGATGCGTACGACGTACGACGGATATTCGATCGCGGGACGCGATCTTGAGCTTCGCGGACCGGGTGATTTCTTTGCCGCATATTCGGGCGCTGCGGTCCGTCAGCACGGAGGCCCGAGATTCCGTCTTGCAAACCTTTGCGATGATGCCGAGCTTCTTCGTGCGGCGGCCGAAGCGGCAGAATATCTTCTTAAAAATGACCCGAAGCTCGAGAAAGATGAAAACTCGCTTTTAGGGGCTCGGATAAGAAATATGCTCGACGAAAAAATATCTCTCATAAATTAAACATTTTTTGTTATAAATATTGACATTTCGGCAAAAAAGTAGTACACTATATCCAATAGTCTAAAATGGCTTAATTTGATTTTCATTGGAGGAAAAGAAAAATGAAAAAGGTATTATCCCTTGTTCTCGTGGCTGTATTTTGCCTCGCTATGCTCGCTTCTTGCGGACAGGTAAACTACGCTGAGAACAACACAGAGTATGTGATCGGTGTTTCCGGTCCTCTCACAGGTGCTGCCGCTATGTACGGTACAGCTGTAAAGAACGCTGCTCAGATGGCAGTTGATGAGATCAACGCTGCAGGCGGTCTTAACGGCGTTATGTTCAAGCTCGTTGTAACAGACGATATGCACGACGCAACAAAGGTGGCTACAAACTACTCCGCTCTTTATGAGGGTGGTATGCAGCTCTCTCTCGGTACTGTAACAACAGGCCCCGGCCTTGAGTTCAAGAACCTTGCTAAGGATGATAACGTATTCTTCCTCACACCTTCGGCATCGGGTGACAAGATCCCCGAGTTCGACAACGGCTACCAGATGTGCTTCGCAGACGGTAACCAGGGTAAGGTTGCGGCTGAATTCGTTAACGCAAACTTCGCAGGTCAGACTATCGGCGCTTTCTACAAGTCCGATGAGGCATACTCCGCAGGTATCTTCGCACAGTTCAAGGATAATCTCGATCCTTCCGTAACTGTTGTTGAGACAAACTTCACGTCTGCAAACGAGACAGACTTCTCGACACAGATCGACACACTCAAGTCCTGCAAGTTCATCTTCATGCCTACATACTATCAGCCCGCTTCGATCTTCATGATCCAGGCTAAGGATATCGTTCCCGCTGACGCTGTTTACTACGGCTGCGACGGCTTCGACGGTATCGACAACGTTGACGGATTCGATATCACAACGATTCCTCAGAAGGTTACAATGCTCTCTCACTTCAACTCGAAGGCAACAGAGGGTAAGGCAAAGGAATTCATCGACAAGTACACAACAGCATTCGGTGCTGACACACTTAACCAGTTCGGTGCTTCCGCTTACGACTGCGTATACGCACTCTACGGCGCAATGAAGGCTGCTATCGATGCAGGTAAGGAGATCCCCGTAACTATCAGCGCTTCCGACCTCTGCGACATCCTCAAGGAGCAGTTCGAGGGCGGCTACAAGGTTGCTGACGCAGTAACAGGTAAGGATATCACATGGGAGTCCACAGGATACGTTAACAAGGGCGCTATCCAGTACGTTATCAAGGACGCTAACTGATAGATCCATCAAACCCAACAATAGGACTAACAAAATAGCTGCATATATTGCCTTCGGGCAGTATATGCAGTTATACCTATTTTATAGAGACCCTGAAAAGTAGTCAAAGTGGGCGTCCTTTCGCCCGATCATTAAAGTAAAGGAAACGATATGGAACTTATTTTATCAACTCTCATCAACGGATTGAGTCTCGGCGGCATATACGCGATGATAGCTCTCGGCTACACGATGGTATACGGTATCGCCAAGATGCTCAACTTTGCTCACGGTGACGTTATCATGGTGGGCGGTTATATAATCTATGTGTTCATGGCGACAAATAATCCGTTCGTGGCTGTTATTGCGGCCATTATCGGATGTGTGATACTCGGTATCACGATCGAAAAGGTGGCGTACAAGCCCCTTCGCGGTGCATCTCCGCTTGCGGTCCTTATCACC
>JAZNZQ010000065.1:0-4369 GCA_045595035.1 Eubacteriales bacterium
CGCACAGGAGACCGAGCTTTCCTGCGACGAGGCGGTACTTTCGGGCACTGATGACGAGGTGCGCCGCATATACGGCGAGGCGGTACTGTCCGTCATACGCCGCAACTGCCACAAGAGCATCGCACTCACGACTCACTTCAATCCCAAGAAAAGCGCGGTAAAGGAGCGCTTCAAGGCGATACTTGACAGCACGAAAAAGCGCCGCGGACGTATCATAATCGCCACAGCACTTGTTCTATGCGCCATCGCGGGTGCGGTCATCGGGTGCTCATTTTCCGATGATGAGCCCACGGTATACTTTGACCCCATCGCATCCGAATTCAAAAGCGCGGGCAAGCTCCCTGATGACATAGACAACGCAACATTTGAAGTAAGACCGATCGGCAGCGATACCACCGTATGCTGTTTCGGAGATTCGCTTTCTTATTATCTTTTGGGTGCAACGAACGAGGCAACAAGATACCAGCTTTCTCTTCCCGACGGATATACAAAAGCAAGTATAATCTTCATCTCTCCCGGTGCCGGAAGCGGAGAAGCCGTATTTACGGTATCTGCAAACCGGGACGGCAAGACAGAATACTTAAGCTATCTGTTTTCATTCGGAGACTCGCGCAATATGCCGATATCTATAAGCACCCTCACAAAAAATGAGCGTAAAGCCATAGACGAACAAATAGCGGCATACACACCGCCTGCACGCGCAGAAAGATTTGAAGCGGGGCAATCAAATGTTGATTTTAGCGCACAGTTCCCCGAAGATATAAAAAAGAATTACCCCTACACAACAATAGGCAATTATTCTTTTCACATGTATGAATCGGGAAGATCCTTCTACGTTTATGACAAGGTCAAAGGAAGCACCATAAAAACGACGCTGTCATTGCCCGTAGATTTTTCCGGAGCGGAAATTCTCTTCATGCAAAGCGCAAGAAACGGAGAGGATCTGGAAATATTCGTTACCGCATATCACAAGACTATGCGTTATGTCATTATTAAATATAATATAAGCGCCGATTCACAATACCAATATCACACAGAAATATCGCTTGTAGGCCAATCGGAACACGATGCCATCTATAATGCAAAAGAAAAATACAGCGAAGAGGCGCGGGAATACAGAAATAAACTCGATAGTTCCGATGTAACGACAAACGAAGAAGACCTTGCTTATGCAACAGATCATGCACTCAAGCTTGCAAAATATTTCGGTGTGCCTATAACCTCCACCGATGAGCTAAAGGAACATTCAAACCTTTGGGAATTTCTTGCAGGCTCGGTATATGAACTGCATAACAAGGGACTTTTGACTTTGAGTATGCCCGACCAAACTCATTATTACATTCCCTACAACTATATGCACAAGGCAATAGAGCTGTATCTCGGCATAGAGAGCGGACTCCCCGACAGACTTTTGCGCCCTGAATACAACTGGTTTACCGACATAGATACCTTTGTGTATACTCCATTCTCACCGATAATCCCCGTGACCGAATGTGTCGAGGCAAAAATTGAATACGGACTCTACCTTATCACCGTGAGAATATCAAATTCCGAAGGAGAAGAGATCGCGCTCAACACCTACGCGTTTGAAAAAATTCACACTGCAGAATTCGGCGACATATTCAGGCTTGTCGGAATAAGCGAATCCTCGGATACAATAAGCAGAGTTCTTGCGGGCACTGCGCAAATGTACATTGACGACAGCATAACGCTCCTTTCCGATTGGCTTTCTAACAAAGGATTCTACATAACAAAATATGCACTGACAGACCTTGACGGAAACGGAACAAATGAGGCCGTCCTATCCTTGGGGATCGGCACAAACGAGTATTACGGCTCACTTGTACTGCACACCTACAAAGGAAGGGGGCGCGCCGAGCTGCTCACGTACAGACAGTTTATGTCGCTCAAAGAGGACGGAAGATTCTCGTTTTCGAGCGGTGTCGCAAATAACGGTGTAGGACGGCTCAGCTTCGAAAACGGCAAGTGCACGACTGTCATCCTCGCTCACAATGAATCTAATAAATATTTCATAGGTGACGTAAATGTCAGCGCCGACGAGTACAACAAGTACATCAACGAGCATTATCAATCAAACGACGTCACATGGTATAATGTAGATCAAAGTGCTCCCGACGAGATAGTGGCGCGCTCGCACCGTCTCAGCGTTGACGTAACCGTTTCTCTGAATATACCTTCAAGCTGGTATCGGGATGAGTCGACAAACTCAAGGATCTGGTTATATGAAGCAAAGCCCTTCAACTTTGTCTCGAACGATTATTCATCTTTTAATGACAGGATAAAAAGAGTGAAGATCTACGGAGATGCCAACGATTTTGATGAGCTGAAAAAGCAACTTGAAGCAGATACCACATACAAATACAGCTTCGATTCACCAATAGTCGGAGTTACCGATTCCGGCTACAAATACGAGGGCGTTTACGCCAATATGACCGGTTCTCGCAGATATATCTTCCGTATAAGCACGGGTAAAGACATATATCATCTTGAAATATGGGAATGGACCGCCTATGACTCGGACAGCTTTTTGAAAGATATGGTAATACCGATCGTTAAATCGTTTACGAGAACTTACGAAGATGCGGTCACCGTCACCGACATTGCAGATTGGGATAAGCTTCCTTGGATAGAGGAGCAAAGCGGAAGCTTCAAGCGCGCACCAAATGCATATAATCTCATTAACAACCTCGTTAGCGGAAAATCGGATATTCCCGAATACAACGAGCTCGGTATCAAGGATTATTCTATCACTCTTCTTGAAAACTCCTCTGGCGAAAGTGTGTTGAGCTTTACCTTTACGGTAAAGGGCAATTCCCTTCCCGAAACGCTCCCTCCCGGAACCTACACGAAGATACTTTTTGATGGCATCGATGTGTTCGTATATGATTCTTACGAAGAATACAAAGCTCACGCAAGCGACAAACATAATCTCAGCAGCTTTGCAGATAACCCCGCGGTGAGTGCGGTACACACATATCTTTGCTGGATGCCGTATATATATGAAATATCTCCTCACGGAGAATGGGACATGAGCAATCGTCATCTTCCCTACAATTATATCTCGGCATTCTACGGAAACGAGTCTCTTGTGATCGGTTTTGAAGAGCTGCAAAAGCTGATGCTCGAGAAGTTCGGTATCACGGTCGAGCGGCCGGCCGAAAGCTGTTATCTCTCCCGTTGCAAGTACGACAAGGAGACCGACACCGTATATTACGCAGACACGCGCGGATATGAACCCATACACCGCTTTATTGACTATAAAGCGATCGACGGCACCGCATACGTGACCGTACAGCTTTATGCAGACAGAAACTATCTTCTCCCGTCGCACAAGGTCACATACAGAATAGGTGCAGATGAAGTATTCCTTGACTTTGAGATAACCGAGCAAGGCAAATACGAACCTAACAGTATGAGATAACAAAAGATCTCTCCTCGACCGAGGAGAGATTTTTATTTACCCTTTACAATTGCACAAAAATATGGTATAATTTGATTAAAGAAACAAAAAAGAGGTGACAGACTTGAAAAAGATCCTTTTATTCGTACTCGTCATTGCTACGATCTCATCATACGGATGTTCGACCGAAACGCCTATCACTCAGCCGGACACGACAGGATCGCTTGAAACTACAATACCTCCCGAGACAACGTCTGCACCCGACACGTCAACCGATATAGCAGACCCGTTTGCTCAATACGGTTTTGCCGATTCTTATCATAAAGCGGAAGAGGTGTACGCGCTCTTTACCGGATACGGCAATGCGTTTCGCTACACAGGAGAGAATATAACATACAACAAAACCTCCTATGCCGCCGTTAAAATTGACGGCATCTCCTCTCTTGACGAGCTCAGAGCCATGTGTAAAAATTACTTTTCGGATGAATTGACCGATAGTTTTCTTTCTAAAGAGGTTATGCAAGGATGTCCCGTATATATAGAGCAGGATGGAAAGCTCTACCGCTTCGGCGGATATGCGGCACAATACGGGCACGAGATATGCGAAGTACAAAACGTAACGCTTGAAACGAGTGATAACGGTATAACCACCGTTCGCATTGACACTGTATCGAACACATTTAGCCACGCGATACCCGCTACGGCATACTGCACTTATATAACAACAGATGAAGGTATACGCTTTACGTCATTTGAACTCGCAGTAGAGGTTTTGATGAAAAAGCTTGCAAGACAAGACGATACTCCTCACGCCCAAGTTCTTGAAAACAAAACTACAATATATGATTCTTCGAAAAAGAAGGAAGTACTTTTATCGGAGTGGCAAAATCTCAGGGGATTATACTTTAAAAAGTATACGGTAGTAGACCTTGATGCCGACGGCGCTCC
>JAZNZQ010000066.1:0-3020 GCA_045595035.1 Eubacteriales bacterium
TTTTCAAAAATTTTTTAAAAAGTGGATGAGTATGATAAAACCGGAGAGATACGTCTCTCCGGTTTTTGTTATTTTAGTTATCATTCGGATCAATGCGGCTATACGGTTTATATTTCCCGACACCTTCATCGGGTGAAAAGAGTGCGCCGTCGGGCACTGCGGCCTCGGGTATGGAATCTGCGCTGAATTTAAAGGTCGGCATCGCGGATGAGCGCGACGCATCAAACGCAAACCCGTCCTCTTCCACGCGGAACATCCATATATGGTCTGCATCGCGGCACACAAATTTAAGATAGCCGTCCTTTATTTCATATGCGCCGAAGCACAAGTGGCTCGAAAAACCCGAAAAGCTGAACGATGCGTTTCCGTCGGGAAGCAGCACAAGCGATGCGCCGATCGGGTCGGGGCCGTCTTTGTATGAAAAAAGATCTAACGTTACACGCTTTTCCGAGAAATACTCCCTTGCCATCTCATCACAGCGCTCATGTTGCGCCGTCACGTATCCCTGCGAATTAAACGCCTTACCCCAAAGCCAGAAAGGCACCTTATCGGTCACGCTGTCGCGGTAGTAGGAGCCGTCCTTCGGTGTCCAATACTCAAGTATCTTGTACTCGTCCCCATCCCGCTTTACGCGAAGTGCAGTAAGGGTATGCGCTCCGCAATCCTTTAAAAGTTCTTCGGGCGTCGAGTTCATCAGATACTCTTGATAATAGACCCACATATAGAGCGTGTACGTGTTGCCGAAGCCCTCCTTGCCGATAAGCTTCCAATCCATAGATACATAATGATCCTCGGTATAGGGCGAGCGATGATGCTCTGCTATCTGCATATCAATGGCAACGGCAAGCCGATCATCGACCTTATAAAGCGGGTCGGTCAGAAGGAAGACGGCGATAAGCACAGAGGCGACAAGGGCGGCAATTATCACCCAAAACGCGGGCTTCTTGTATGAGAGCACAGACCTTATCCTGTCCTTGACCGCCACCTCTCCGAATGCAAGCGGACAAGCGGATATCATTTTCCTCTGCACACCGCAAAAGGCAAGCGCGGCGGAATAATTCTTCTTTTCGTCAAACTCCATCTCGCGCACCACCCTCTCGTCGCACGCGCTCTCGATGTCGCGGCAAAGAAGAATATACGCCAGCCACATCACGGGGTTGAACCAATAGAGCGCAAGGAGAACAAAGCCGAGCGGCTTCCAAAGGTGATCTCGCCTTGCAAGATGCGCCCTCTCGTGCGATATGACGTGGGAAGCGTGCTCATCGGATATTCCCGAAGGCATATAGATGCGCGGACGAAAAACGCCGAGAATAAAGGGCGTGTCGATATCATCGCAGATGTATACGCCGGCATCGGTCATGATCGATGCCGATACGCGAAGCTTTATCTTCATATAGGATACCGCCGCATATACCGCCATGGCAAACATACCGACAAGCCACACCCACGAAAGCACCGACATAATATTCACGGTCGTGCCCTCGGGCACAGTCACGCCTTCGTAGTAATGGGAGCCGATAAAGTCGTTCACAACACTGTTGACGGCGCCAACACCCGTATGAATCTCGGGGCGCGAATTACCCGCAATACTTACCGTATTCACGCTTGGCACAAGACTGAAGCTGCTCTGTATCGAAAACGGGAATATCAGTCGCAGACCGACAAACGACCAGAGCAGACAGTATATCCACTTCGGCGCGCGGCGAAAGATCACGCGAAACAGTATCACCGCCAAAACAAGCCATGATGCCGTAACGCTCATATTAAAAAGCTTAACCAATACCTCTCCCATATCAGCCCTCCGTATAGGAATCTATCATGCGGCGTATCTCGTCAAGCTCTTCATTCGTCGGCTTTTTTCTCGCGGTAAATGCGGCAATAAATGCGGGAAGCGAGCCCGAGAAGGTCTCATCGACGAATCTCTCGCTCTGTATCGAGTAAAACTCGTCCCTTTTCACAAGCGAGCGCACCGTGCTGTCCTCACAGATAAATATTCCCCGCTCCGAGAGCTTTTTAAGTACAGTATATGTCGTCGTCCGCTTCCAATCAAGCTCACTCGCGCAGATCGCTACAAGATCTCTTGTCGTTATCGGCTCGTTTTCCCAGATGATGTCTGCAAAGCGCGATTCCACCGCGCCAAGCTTCATTTCTTCCATTTTGTTACCTCCTTATGTGAAAACTGTCTACTCGCGATAGACACTATAGTCAGTCTATCACGAGTAGACAGTTTTGTCAAGATATTTTTAAAAAATTTAAACAGTATTTTTCTTTTTGATCGCGCGGTATACGTGGAACAGCAAAAACAGACCGAGGATCGCGGCAAGGAGCGAGGTGCCGAGTGTGTTGAGCCAGATGCCGTTAAGTCCGAGATTCCAGAGCGCGCCGAGCGTTATCACAGGGAAAACGAGTGCGACCGAGGTGGACATGAGTGTCGCGTGTATCGGCTTTTCTATTGCCGAGAAGAATATCTGCGTTGCAAGATAGAACCACTTGAAAAGGTAGGCAAATCCAAAGAGCCGGAGTGCCTCTGTTGAAAGAGTGAGAAGGGTCGCATCTGCCGCATCGACAAAAAGCAGAGCGAGCGGGCGGGCAAGAAATACCATCACTGCAACCGTCACCGCACTTATAACGAGCGAGCCGATATAACCGCATTTTGCTATCTTTTTGACCCTGTCAAGGTCGTTTGCGCCGAAGTTGAAGCCGATCGCGGGAGAGAGAGAATCACAGATGCCGTAGAGCAGCGGTTGTCCCATCTCGTTTGCATACATAAGCACTGAATAAGCCGCGACCGCCGTTGTACCGCCGCCGTCTCCAAGGTAGCGCAGACCGAGCGTCATCAGCGTAACGTTCATTATAATAGAGGTGACACGTCCCGCGATATTGCTTAAGAATACGGGTGAGCCGCAGAGCGTTATCTGCTTTATTATCTGCCACGAAAAGCGCGGTCGGGAGAATTTCAAGAGCGTTCTTTTCCTTATAAACGGAACAAGACAAATAAACGAGCAGAGCGAAAATGCGAT
>JAZNZQ010000067.1:0-2234 GCA_045595035.1 Eubacteriales bacterium
TGCCGCAGGGGCAGTTTTCAAGTGATTTAAGAAGATTTTTAAGATCCATTGTTCTACCTCTTAATAAAAATAATTATCTATATAATTATATACCGAAAATAGCAAAAAGTCAAGAAAATATCACGAAATTTTCTTGACTATTGCCCGATTATGCGGTATAATTTCAATAGAAGCTCCAGCCGGGTACTCCGAGCAGGATTTCCGGAAGCTCTTTTTCTTCTCTGGAATAGTGCAGAGCTCCTCCCGTTGGGTCAAAGCCGCCGAGCGCATCCCTTGCGGCGCGTATCGCTCTCGCAGACGCTTCGACGGCTGATATATCGATCCCCGCATCCGAAATGACTGCGGCAAGGCTTGAGGGGTAATCTTCATCCCGCATACGGTTGAGCATCACGGATGAAAACGCCGCCATAACGGTGTAGCTCTCTCCACCCGCCACAGCTTCTGCGGCAGATGCGAGAAGAAGCACTTCTTCACTTTCAGCCGACACGGGGCATATTAAAAACAAGACTGAAACCCAAGCAAATATAAAACAAATCTTTTTGATCTTCATCACCTCAAAAATATTATTCCCCAACAAAAAACGAAGCAATGAGGTAAAAAATGCATTACGACGTTATTGTTAACGCAGAAATAAAGCAGGACGTTTTCAAGCCCGGGAACGACACGGTGGCAGAAAAGTTGCTTTCCACAATATTCGGTTCAAGCACCAAGGTCATATCCGAGGGCACGCTTTCATCCGGCAAGGACGGACGCATAACACTTCTATTCAGATCGACGAATAACAGAGAAAACGAGATCTCGTTTTCAAAGTCCGAGCCGGATCTCATCTCCTTCCGCCGCGGAGAAACCACATTTCAAGAGCCTGTGACGGTGTTTCTTGAAGAAGGCAAGAGGCACAGATGTATCAGCAAAGCCGCGAACGGCGAGAGAGTTGAATTCACAACGCGAACCGATCTTCTTGAAAACCGTCTTTTGAAATCGGGAAAGATGACCATCGAGTATTCGATCGAGGTCTGCGGTGTCCGCGTTGAGTACACAAGCATGAAGCTTTCGGTCATTCACGACAAAAGTAAAGAATAAATTTGCAAAAAGCTCTTGCCAAGAGCACGTAAAAATAGTATAATTAATTATAATAATAAAATCTACGGAGGTTCCGACATGGATTACTCAAAGAAAACCGAACTCAGAATTATGTCCCATAACATTTGGTGCGGTCCCGTTTACAACCGCGACCTTCACATGCGCGATATTTATATGCGCTATCTGCCCGACGTTCTCGGACTTCAGGAGATGACACCGAATCTCTACGAATCGCGCATCGTTGAGCTTCTTGAGCCCGAATATGAGCTCCTCACACATAAGGAAGCCGAGGGCTTTACCGACAACACTCCCCTTCTCATCCGCAAGGGTATGTTTGACGTTATCGATCACGGCTGGCATCTTTTCACAGGTCTTAACAACCACAAGACCAAGAGCCTTGCATGGGCAGTTCTTCGCCGCAAGAGCGACGGAATGCAGTTTGGCGCTATCTCTACCCATTTCTGGTGGCAGGGCGGTCCCGAATCTGATCTCGCTCGCGTTGGCGACGTTGACCAGATGATGACCTACGTTAATTATATGAAGTACAAGTACAACGTTCCCGTTGTTGCGATGGGCGACTGGAACTGCCGCATCGGCTCGCTTCCCTACCGCCGCGCATATGAATGGGGCGGACTTGATACACGTGTCTGCGCAACCGAATATTCGCATCTCACAGGCACACACCATCCCTATGCCGTTTACAATCCCGAGAGCGGCGAATACGAGGGCGGTCCCGCACCCAAGGGCTCACAGCTCACCTCGATCGACCATATCTTCCTCTTCGGCCACGAGGGCTTCGACGTCAAGGAATACCGCGTAGTTCTCGAGCAGGATGCACTTGACGTCTCCGACCATTGCCCGATCTACATCGACTGCAACCTCAAGGCACTTCCCGTTCTCCCCTCCAAACCTACCACGCAATACATCCCCAAGGAAGAAACCAAATAAAATATGTCCGAACAAAACAACGTAAATCAAGAAGAAAAAAGACACCTTACAAGTGCCGAACGCCAAAAGCTCTATCAGGAAAAGGCAACCGAGAGGCGTATTGAAGAATACAAAAAGCGCAAGCGTGCAAGGCTGATGAAGATCGGTGTGATCGCACTCGCCGCGCGTGTCCTCGTCGGAGGAGACGTTGCCTGCGTACTCCTTGA
>JAZNZQ010000068.1:0-6535 GCA_045595035.1 Eubacteriales bacterium
TGTTGATATTGTAATATACTCCACAACAAAGTATATGGACGGTCACGCAATAAGCGTTGGCGGATGCGTAGTTGACAGCGGCAACTTTGACTGGGCGGCACATGCGGACAAGTACCCCGGACTTTGCACTCCCGATGAGTCCTATCACGGCATAACATATACCGAGGCATTCGGCAAGGGCGCGTTTATCACAAAGGCGACCGCACAGCTTATGCGCGACCTCGGATCTATCCAGTCGCCTCAGAACGCTTTCCTTATAAATACGGGTCTTGAGACACTTCCTCTTCGTATGAAGCGCCACTGTGAGAATGCGGAGAAGGTAGCAAAGTACCTCGCTTCTCACGAGAAGATCACCTGGGTCAACTATCCGTCGCTTGAGGGCAACAAGTATTACGATAGAGCAAAGAAGTATATGCCTGACGGCACCTGCGGAGTCGTTTCCTTCGGTGTTGCGGGCGGACGTGAAGCGGCAACAAAGTTCATGGACGGACTCCGTCTTGCGGCTATCGTTACACACGTAGCGGATGCGCGTACCTGCGTGCTTCATCCGGCAAGTACGACACACCGTCAGCTCTCCGAAAAGCAGCTTGCCGACAGTGGAATTCCCGCTGACCTTATCAGATTTTCGGTCGGTATCGAGGATGCGGATGACATCATTGCCGACATAGAGCAGTCTCTTGCAGCTCTTTGATACAGTAGCACGTAACGGTGTGTATATCTACTTTGCCTTCGTCTCGCTTATGGCTATTGCCGTTACGGTGTACGATAAGATGATATCGAAAAATGCCGCGAAGACGAGGGTGAGAGAATCGACGCTCTTTCTTTTGGCGGTGCTCGGCGGCTCGCTTTCGATGTACGCGACGATGCTTTTTGTCCGTCACAAGACCAAGCACAAGCGTTTTATGATAGGCATACCCGTCATAATGGCAGTGCAGGCGGCGTTGATAATATTTGCAATAATAAAAACATAATGAAAGGGGCGGTGACCGTGAAGAAAAAGGGTACGGCGGTATTTAAGACTGTTGTATTTATGGTCGCCGCCACTTTGCTCTCTAAGGTGTTCGGAATGCTAAGGGACGTGTTTCTCGCATCAAGCTACGGAAGCTCATACGAGGCGATAGCGTACGAAACGGCATCAAGACTTCCCATTCTATTGTTCGATATCGTTCTCGGCGGTGTCGTGACGGCATCCTTCATTCCGATATTTAATGAAATTCTCGTCAAAAAAAATAGAAAAGAAGCGATGGAATACGCCAACGCTTACGTGAACCTCATCCTTGTGATAACGCTTGCGATGAGCGCTGTCGGCATGGTATTTTCCGAGGCGCTTGTCGGTTTTTTAGCGCCCGACATCACGGCTGAGGCACACTCTCTTGCCGTGACACTCTCGCGCGTGATGTTCCCGATGATAGTGTTTACGGGGCTTGCATTCTCCTTTGTCGGCATATTACAGTCGCTTGGGGAGTTCAATATTCCCGCGCTCATCAGTCTTGTTTCAAACGGCTTGATAGTGATCTATTTTATCTTTTTTAACGAGAGATTCGGTATTATGGGTCTGGCGGTCACCATGCTTGTCGGTTGGGCGGCACAGGCGGCGGTGCAGATACCCTCGCTTATAAAGAAGGGGTACGGATACAGACCTTGCTTTGATTTTTCCTCGCCTTATATAAAGCGCTCGCTTAAAATGGCGGCACCGATACTTGTCAGTACCTGGGCGCAACCCGTCTGCACACTTATCGCCTCACGCTTTGCTTCCTCGCTTGAGGGAGGCCGCGCGATCATTGCTGTCGGGTATTCAAACCGGCTTAATCTTATAATCGTCGGAGTGTTCTCGTTTGTGGCGACGAATCTGCTTTTTCCGATGATCTCGCGTTCGGAAAGCTCGGGCGACGAAAAGAGCACCGAACGTATGACAAGTATTTCGTCGCGTCTTCTTTTGCTTGTGATATTCCCGATAACGGTGGGCGCGGTGATCCTTTCCGAGCCGATAATATCGGTAATATATGAGAGGGGTGCATTTGTAGCATCCGACGTCTCGCTTACTGCGAGTGCGCTTCGCTTTTTTGCGCTCGGTATGCCCGCGCTTGCGCTGAACGAGCTTTTGACAAAACTGTTTTTTGCAAAGCAGAACGTAAAGGTACCGATGATAAGCGCGCTTTTGTCGATAATAGCAGATCTCATCTTTGCATATCTGCTTGCCGCATCGCTTGGTGTTGCGGGGATCGCGCTTGCATCGACTCTTGCGGTAACTGTCAATATGATAGTTAACTACGCTTGCCTTCGTGTTTCGGGGGCGCACCTGTTTGCCTCGGGGGACGGGGCCGAGATATTCGGGATGATATTCTCCTCGCTTGTTATGGGCGCGGCGGTGTATTTTGTATACTGTGCAAGTGCAGGGCTTGGAACTCTCGTATCGCTTGTTCTGTCGGTGCTATCGGGCGTAGGTGTCTACGGGATCATGATCCTTATTGTTAATTTTAAAAAGATATATACTCGATTCAAAAGGAGTAAAAAATGATAAAGGTAATACACGTTATAAGCGACACCAATATCGGCGGCGCAGGTACGCTTCTTATAAATTATCTTAAGAATTTCGATCGCGAAAGGTTTGAGATAAAGGTCGCGGTGCCGAAGGGAAGCGCACTCACGCCGAGGATACGTGAGGTCGGTTATGAGGTAATAGAGACAAACGGCGGCAGAGACAAGTCGTTTGACGTAGGAGCTATAGGTGAATTTGTCCGCATCTTCAAGCGCGAGAAGCCCGATATCGTGCACACGCACTCGTCCTTTTCGGCCAAGCTTGCGGCTTTTCTTGCGGGTGTACGCAGCCGTATATACACACGCCACTGCGTATTCGATATGCCGTGGTATCTTACGCATTTTCCCGGCAAGCAGATAAACGGAGCTGTAAACAATACGCTTGCGACACGTATTATAGCTGTGGCTGAGGCGGCAAAGGAAAACCTCACCGAGACGGGAGTTTCGGCAAAAAAGATAGACGTTATAATCAACGGTGTTGAGCCGCTTCGTGTGATGGAATCAGACGAAAAGAAGGCGTTTCGTGAGAAGCTCGGATTTTCGGAGGAGGACTTTATCTGCCTTATTTCCGCCCGACTTGAGGCGGTTAAGGGACACAAGTATTTCCTTGATGCGGCGGCAATAGTTGCGGCGGAGGACGAGCACGCAAAATTCATTATTATGGGCGGCGGCTCGCTTGACGAGGAGCTTCGCGCCCGCGCACGTACGCTCGGACTTGACGGCAAGGTGCTCTTTACGGGATTTGTCAGCGACATCACACCATACGTCAATATAATGGACCTTAATATCAACTGCTCGTACGGAACCGAGACCTCGAGTCTTGCACTCTCCGAGGGATTCTCGCTTTCAAAGCCGGCTGTGGCGACCCTCTACGGAGGCAATCCCTATATGGTAGCCGACGGTGAAAACGGACTGCTCGTACCCATAAAGGATGCGCCGAAGCTTGCCGATGCTATTATAAGAATCAAGGATGATCCCGAGCTTTATAAAAAAATGAGCGAGGCGGCATACAAGAGATATAATGAAAAATTCACAGCATTACACATGACAAGACAGCTTGAAAAAATTTATGAAGAGGATGTACAACGGAGGAAGGAAAAATGAATTTCACGAAGCTTGATGAGTTTATGAGTAAGATGCCCGAGAGGGGCTTCCCGTCTGCCGAGCTTGCTATCACCGTAAAGGGAAAGCTCGTTTACCGCACCTCGGTCGGTTATGCCGATTCCGCGAAGACCAAGCCCTGCACGAAGGATGACCTTTATTGGCTCTTTTCCGCGACAAAGGTCGTGACTTGTCTTGCGGCGCTCACTCTTGTTGAGTCGGGAAAGATGGCGCTTGATGACGACGTGTCGAAATATCTTCCCGCATATAAGAATTTGAAGATAAAGCAGAAGGACGGCACCATCACCGATGCGAAAAATCCGATGCTGATCGAGCATCTCTTTGCTATGTCTGCGGGAATGGGATACAGTCTCTCCACTCCCGAGGTGGTCGATGCGGCATCGCGGCTTGCATCTACCGTTGAGACCGTTTCAGCTATGGCGGCAGAGCCCCTTTCGTTTGAGCCCGGTACGCACTACAAGTATTGCTTGTCGCACGACGTTCTTGCGGCGGTCATCGAGGTAGTGTCGGGTATGAGATATTCCGAATATTTGAAGAAGGTATTTTTCGAGCCGCTCGGCATTACCGATATGGGCTTTACTCCGACAGAGGAGCAGCTTGCGCGATTCCAGTCGATGTACGTATACCGCAACGGAACAGCACAGCCGATCGAGGTCGAGTCGGCTAACGTATACCGTCTCTCGGACAACTACGAATCGGGCGGTGCCGGACTTTTCGGCTCGGTCGATGAGTACATAAAGATAATCACAATGGCGGCCTGCGGCGGAAAAGCACCCGACGGCACACAGATACTTAAGCCCGAGACGATAAAGCTGTGTACGGTCAACCGCCTCTGCGACGATGCGCTTGACGATTTTGTTCACGGCAGATTCTACGGCTACGGCTGGGGACTTTGCGGACGCGTTCACACAAATCCCGTCGTCAGCTTCTCGCGCTCGCCCGTGGGTGAGTTCGGTTGGGACGGAGCTGCAAGCGCGTTTGCGATGATAGACCCTGTAAACGAGGTGGCTATGTTCTTCGGTACAAATGTGCGTCTTGCGGTCTACGCGCCCAATCTCCTTCATCCCACACTCAGAAATCTCGTATACGAATGCTTGGAGGCGTAAAATGCTTTATTCAACCGACAGCAGCTATCTTATAAAGAAATTCGGCGCGGAAAATGCCGTAAAGATGCTATTTGAAGCGGGTTTTCCCGCGGTCGATATGACTGTTTGCGGAGACTATTCCTTCGCGCGCGGTGCCGACGGTGCAGCACTTGCAAAGCGCCTTCGTGCCGAGTCGGATGCGAGGGGTACGGTGTTTAATCAGGCGCACGCACCCTTTGGCGGAGGATATGAGAATTATACGAAAAAGCTTATACCTACATTTCCCGAGGTGTTTGAATTCTGCTCGATCCTCGGCGTTAAGACGATAGTGACTCATCCCATTCAAAACGGACGCTATTACGGGAACGAGGAACGCCTTTTTGAAGAAAATATGAAGTTTTACACCTCGCTCGCTCCTCTTGCACGCGAATATGGCGTTAAGGTGGCGATAGAGAATATGTACAATCTTCATCCCGTGAATACGACGCGTAAGGTAGATGACGTTTGTGCCGACCCGAGAGAGCATTGCAGATATTTTGATGAACTGAACGATCCCGAGCATTTCACGCTCTGTCTTGATGTGGGTCACGCCGCACTCTGCGACAGAGAACCGGAGGATTCGATACGTGTGCTTGGACAAAAGCGACTCGGTTCGCTTCACGTGCACGACGTCAACTATATCTCGGATATGCACACGCTTCCCGGTACGTCAAAGCTTCATTGGGAGAAGATATGCCAAGCCCTCGGCGAGATAGATTATACGGGAGATTTCACGCTTGAAGCCGAATGCTTCCTTTACAATTTCCCGCTCGATTTTCTTCCTACCGTGCTTAAGTTTATGAACGACACAGCGAAGATGTATTCTGACAAGGTGGACTCGTATAGAAAGAGGGTATGATGTATGATTTATTCGACAAACGTGTTTTATCCGATAAAATACTTTGGCGTTGAGGCCGGAATAAAAATGCTTATGGATGCGGGCTTTCCAGCGCTCGATATGAGCTTTTTTGACGATTATTCTTTTGCCTTCGGCGCCGACGGAATAGCACTTGCAAAACGCCTTCGCGCAGGTGCGGATGCGAGAGGTGTCGTATTCAATCAGGCGCATGCGCCTTTTCAGGGGACGTACGAGTATTTTATGGCCGAGCAGCTGCCGAGATTTCCCGAGGTGTTTGAGTTCTGCTCGATACTCGGGGTGAAGAATATCATCGTTCATCCGATAAAGGACCGTATTGTCTACGGTAATAGGGAATATCTTTTTGAAAAGAATATAAAATACTATGAGTCGCTTGCGCCGCTTGCACGCGAAAACGGCTTGAAGATAGCAATAGAGAATATGTATACGCATCACCATATTACAAATCGCGCCTACCCGGGCATTTGCGGAGACCCCGGCGAGCACGTGAGAATGTATGACACGTTGAACGACCCCGAGGTCTTCACGCTCTGCCTTGATGTAGGGCATGCTGCGCTCAGCGGCTTCGAACCCGAGGATGTGGTACGCATACTTGGACCCGACAGACTCGGCGCGCTTCATATTCAAGATCTCGATTATCTTGACGATCTGCATACACTGCCGGGCTGCTCAAAGCTTCATTGGGAAGAGATATGCCGCTCGCTCGGCGAGATAGACTATAAGGGAGAGTTTACGCTTGAGGCGGGAAACTTCCTCCAAAGCTATCCGCTCGAGTTTATTCCCACCGCGCTTAAATATATGAACGACACAGCGAAGATGTACTCTGACAAGGTCGACAGTTATAGACGCTGATAGGGCGGGGGCGAACCTTTTG
>JAZNZQ010000069.1:0-2155 GCA_045595035.1 Eubacteriales bacterium
CGCACGCCGGCATGCGGTACAAGCGGACAGGTCCGGCATAAATGCTGAATAGAGCGCGGAACGCATCTCATATGCCGCCTTTATCTGCGCGAGCGGCTTGTCTTTTTTTGAGATAGCATAAAGAGTATTGAGCGTAAGCCGCAGAATATCGTGAGCCGCAAAATCAGGACCTGACATCTCGCTTGCAAGGTCGCAGATGTAGGTAGCGAGAGCAAGTGTGGTTATATCCTCGCGAAGTCCGAAAAATGCCTCGCGCAAATATGCCTCGCGCAACCAATAAAAGTCTCCCTTTTTGTATATCTCGTAATTACCGTAGGAAAAGAGCTGAGTCGCCGCCATCATTTTGCTCTTGATCGAGCGCACGCCCTTGCCCGAAACGCGGATACGTCCGTGCTCGGCCGTAAGGATGGTAAGCAGCTTATCGCTCTCGCCCACCGCAGTCTCGGCTATTACAAGTCCGTCACAGGTAAATATCATATCAGTCGAGTGTGAATCCGAAATTGTTTATCATCGAAGAGCTTTCTCTCCAATTTTCCTTGACCTTGACCCAAAGATTAAGATAGACCTTGACCCCAAAGAATTTTTCAAGCTCCTTGCGTGCGTATGTGCCTATGAGCTTGAGCGCTTCGCCGTTTTTGCCGACGATGATACCCTTGTGCGACGACTTTTCGCAGAATATCTCGGCGCGGATGCTGATAAGTGTATCTTCATCCTTGAAGTCCTCTATTACGACCGCCGTGCCGTGAGGGATCTCCTTGTTGAGTGTACGGAGTATCTTTTCGCGGATTATCTCTGCGGCTATCTGGCGCTCGGGCTGGTCGGTTATCATATCATCCGAGAACATCCACTCGCCCTCGGATAAGAACTTTTCGCATTCCGAGAGTACGTCGGAAACTCCCTTACCCTTCTGCGCGGATATCGGCACGAAGGAATCGAAGCTATGAAGCTCGGCGTATTTCGTTATCGTCTCGGCGATCTCGGGTGCGTTCACAAGGTCGCACTTGTTTATGACAAGCACCGACGGAAGCGAGGATTTTTTAAGATAATCTATTATCTCGCGCTCAACGTTTGTCACGGGCTTGCCCGCCTCAACTATAAGTATAACGGCATCGGCATCGTACATACTGCTGTTGGCTATCTTTACCATATAATCGCCGAGCGTATTCTTCGGCTTGTGGATTCCGGGAGTGTCGAGAAATACGAACTGATTCTCGCCCACCGTGTGTATGCCCACGATCCTGTTTCTTGTAGTCTGGGGCTTACTTGATACGATAGCCACCTTTTCACCGATAAAGGCGTTGAGCAGCGTGGATTTTCCTACGTTGGGGCGTCCGACTATTGCAATAAATCCTGTTTTTCTCATTCTTTTACCTCAAGTCCCATTTTCTTCATTATCTCGCGCTGACGGGCTCTCATATCCTCTTCATCGACCTCGTTTATGTGGTCGTATCCAAGCAGGTGAAGTGTCGAGTGAACGGTAAGGAATGCGACCTCGCGCTCAAAGCTATGGCCGAATTCGTTTGCCTGCTCGTCTGCGCGCTCAAGCGATATAACGATATCTCCGATGGAGGTGTTGTCCATGTCATCAAAGTCGAGCATCGGGAAGGAAAGCACGTCGGTCGGTGCATCTATCTCACGGTAAATGCGGTTTATCGCGCGTATTCCCTCGTTGTCGGTAAAGCTTACCGAAACCTCTGCATCCTTTTCAAAGCCCTCGCTCTCAAGAGTAGCAAGTATTGCGCTTCTTACAAGCATTTTTACCGAATATGTTACAGTTTCGCATCCGTCGTCAAAGTAGATCCTAAGTTTCATTTTTCCTGTCCTTTTCCTTTAGTGTATTTGAATTTTGCATTTTCTCTGTTTTCTTGTTTTGTCCTCTCGAACTTTTCATACGCGAGGATGATCTTCTGCACGAGCTTGTGACGCACTACGTCTCGCTCGGTGAAATAGTGGATACCGATATCGTCGATATTCTGGAGTATCTTCACTGCCTCGGAAAGTCCGCTTCTCTGGCCGCGCGGAAGGTCGGTCTGTGTCAGGTCTCCCGTGACTATCGCCTTAGAATTAAAGCCGAGTCGGGTGAGAAACATCTTCATCTGCTCGGGTGTTGCATTTTGCGCCTCATCAAGAATAATAAACGAATCGTCAAGCGTTC
>JAZNZQ010000070.1:0-7903 GCA_045595035.1 Eubacteriales bacterium
TGGAAAACCATTGTGGCTTTCTTTCTGAACTCGTTTATAGACGCCTTCGTCTTTATCTCAGTACCGTTGTAGATGATCTGTCCCGAGGTGGGTGTGTAGAGATGAAGAAGTGTACGTCCGACCGTAGTCTTTCCGCAGCCCGACTCACCGACAAGTCCGAGTGTTTCGCCGCGGTTGATATTGAAGGAAACGTCATCTACCGCCTTAAGAGGACGGGATGAGAACATTCCTGTGTTGATGTCAAAATATTTCTTAAGGTTCTTGACCTCTATAAGAGGAGAATTCTTATTTTCACTCATTTTACTTTTCCTCCTCCGTTACTTCGATCTCGCCGCTCTCGATGCCCGCCTTAACGTTCATCCAGCATGCAGCACGGTGATCGCAGTTGATGTCCATACGCTCTGCCGCGTGTCTGATACAGACCTTCATAGCCGCATCGCATCTGGGTGCGAAGGGACAGCCCTCGGGCATATTGAGAAGGTCGATAGGAGTACCCGTAATGGGCTGAAGCTTCTTTCCGAATGTGTTTGCGGTCGGAATGGAGCGCATAAGGCCCTTTGTGTACTCGTGAGAGGGATTGTAGAATATCTCATCTGCTGTTCCCTGCTCGCAGATAGATCCCGCGTACATTACTATGACCTCGTCACACATCTGTGCAACGACACCGAGGTCGTGGGTGATCATGATGATCGCCATTCCGAGCTCCTTCTGAAGCGAGCTCATAAGGTCGAGTATCTGTGCCTGGATCGTAACGTCGAGAGCCGTTGTGGGCTCGTCGGCGATAAGGATATCGGGTTCACAAGCGAGTGCCATCGCGATGACTACACGCTGTCTCATACCGCCCGAAAGCTCGTGAGGATACTGCTTCATACGCTTTTCGGGTTCGTTTATATTAACAAGGCGAAGCATTTCGATCGCTCTTTCGTGCGCCTGTTTCTTAGTTCTGCCTGTGTGGAGCAGGATAGCTTCCATTATCTGATGTCCGATGGTGTGCGTGGGGTTGAGCGAGGTCATAGGGTCCTGGAAGATGATCGAGACCTTGTTTCCTCTTACCGTACGCATTACCTTTTCGCCGGAACCTACAAGCTCCTGTCCGTCGAGCTTGATAGAACCTCCGACTATCTTACCGGTAGACGCCAATATCTGCATGATAGAATAAGCTGTTACCGATTTTCCCGAGCCGGACTCGCCGACTATACCGAGAACCTTTCCTCTTTCAAGATTGAAAGAGATACCGTTTACTGCCTTGACCTCGCCCGCATCGGTAAAGAACGAGGTACGAAGGTCTCTAACTTCAAGTAGTGCCATTTATATAGACCTTTCCTTTCTTCTTTCTTAGCCGTTGAGCTTGGGGTCAAATGCGTCTCTCAAGCCGTCGCCGAGAAGGTTGAGCGAGAGAACGATAAGCGAAATAACTATCGCGGGGATGATAAGTCTGTAGGGGTAGGAGTTGATGCCGTTGAGTGCGTCGGACGCAAGCGAGCCGAGCGACGGCATAGGTGCGTTTACACCGAGTCCGAGGAAGGACAGATAGCTCTCGGTGAAGATCGCGCTGGGGATCTGAAGCGCTGTGGAAATGATAACAACGCTTATGCAGTTGGGCATAAGGTGCTTGAATATGATCCACTTACCGCGTGCGCCCGCTGCCTGAGAAGCAAGAACGTATTCCTGCTCACGAAGCGAGAGGATCTGACCGCGGATAAGACGCGACATGGATACCCAATAGAGCACTCCGAATACGATAAACAAGCTGATGATGTTCGCACCTATTCGTTCAAGGACGGTTCCCTGAATGATCTGGTCAAGCTTTGTCTGCTTGAGCGCGGACGCAAGAAGGATGATAAGAAGCATATCCGGAAGCGAATATATGATATCAACGATACGCATGATGATAAGGTCGACCTTACCTCCGCAATAACCGGAGATAGAACCGACGGTCATACCGATGATAAGAACGATGATACTCGCAAAGAAGCCGACTGCAAGAGAGATACGCGCACCGTATACTATACGGATGAAGTAGTCACGTCCTGCGGAGTCTGTACCGAATATATGGGGGAATACCTTTTCGGTCTCGCCCGAGTAGGATTCGAAGCATACGACGTGGTAGCCGTAATCGGTCTCGATAACGGCAGCATCACCCGCTGCTCTCTTTGCCTTACCTGTTGCGCTTACGTCCCATATCCATTTGCTGACGTCGGGAGTATCCTTGTATGTTCTTGCCTTTATCTCGGCATTGTTCTTGTATTCCGCGCCCTCGGGAAGTGTCTGTCCGAGCTTTGCGAAAGCATCTGCACTCTTCTCACCTGCAAGATATGTCTCGAGGAGCTTTTCTGCCTCAAGCTTCTTTGCCGCGCGAAGGTCCATATCCGCCTGCTTTTCAGCGGGATCGGTATAGGTGGACTTAAGAACCGCGGGAAGGAATATCTCATGTACGGTTGCCTTTCCGAGCAGTTTTTCACACTCGGTCGTTCCGTACTTGAAGGGAGCGAGGTTATTGTAGGAGGCGTCAACCGGCTTACCGAGCTGTACGCCGAGCTGTGCATCATAGGAATAGGGGTATACGAAGGGGATAACGATACAACTGAGAGTAATGATAGCAACTATGATCAAGCTCACAAGAGCGACCTTATTCTTAACAAATCTCTTTACACCGTCGCGAAAAAAGGTCGTCGAGGGGCGCATCTGCACCATATACGCCTTTTCTTCGGCGGTGGCGGGGAGAAATGCATCAACGTCGAGATGCATACTAAACAGTTTTTTCATCTTTGTTCCGGTCCTTTCTATCGTGCTTTTCGCGATTATTCAAGTGTGATACGAGGATCTACTACCTTGTAGAGGATGTCGCTTATGAGGTTCATAACGACGATGAGTATTGCAAGCACGATGGTAGTACCCATAATAAGTGTATAGTCACGGTTGATGATGCTGCTGACGAAGGAACGTCCGATTCCGGGAACAGCAAATATCTGTTCAACTACAAGTGAGCCTGTAACGATGTACGCAAGCATAGGTCCGAAGTATGTGATTACGGGAATGAGCGCGTTCTTTAATGCATGCTTGAAGATGACCTTGACCGAGGAAACACCCTTTGCCTTAGCTGTACGGATGTAGTCCTGACCGAGTGCATCGAGCATCGAGGAACGTGTAAGACGTGTAATGTTCGCCATAGGTGAGAGCGAAAGCGCGATTATCGGAAGGATAAGTCCGCCCGCCTCTGCACCGTTTGCGGGCAGAAGCTTCCACTGTACCGTAAAGAGCAACAGCATGAATGTACCCATGATAAACGAAGGCATCGAAACGAATGCAGTCGTGATGACCATGATAACGCGGTCGATAAACTTGTTACGGCGAAGCGCTGCAACAGAGCCGAGGACCGTACCCGAGATAAGCGCGATAACTGCCGCTGCGAGTCCGAGCTTTGCAGAGGTCTTCATTCCGTCGAAGATAATGTCGATGACCTCACGTCCGCGCTGCTTGATGGACGGACCGAAGTCAAACTCTGTAACGATATCCTTAAGATATGTAACGTATTGAACGAAAAGCGGTTTGTCAAGTCCGTATTTAGCTTCAAGAGCCGCCTGAGCCGCCTCCGATATTGCTTTTTCTGCAAGGAAAGGACCACCCGGCACCGCATGCATAACAAAGAATGTTATCGTTATGACGATCCACACCGTAAGCAGTGAGAGTCCTATTCTCTTAAGTACGTAGCGTAAAGTTTTCGTATTCATCTTCTGCACCTGATTTTCTTTCTATCGTTAATGCACACATTATGAGCGCATTTTATATTCATATTATTGTAACACATAAATCGACCTTTTGCAATAGCTTTTTAACATTTTATCAACTTTGTTTTATTTTTCTGTAAGTATATATAATAAGGAAGTTTTTCAAAAAAAGAATGATCCTCCATATAAATTATGCAGTATAATTACATTTTTATTGCAAAAAACACCGCTCACGCCTTAGTCTAAGCGTAAGCGGTTAAGATAATTATACCTCTTTTACACCGATTTTTTCGGTATTGTCAAAAAAATCGCACCTTGGAAGCACAAATTCATATCCTTCGATATTGTTTATAATTTTAATAAACTCAGGCGGCGTCACAGGATTCAAGTTTGTCATATCATTTTCAAAGTCCACACCCGAATGCTTTTTCGCGGGTGTATTCCTCGTTTGAGGTAAGTGCATACCGGGCTCCCTCTCGACACTTCCCTTTTCGTTTACAATATGAAGTATCGTACCGTCCGAAAGATTGTTGACCTTGGGATTATCAACAATGAGATTAGGGAAATGACATCTGTATCCGTAATCCCAGTTGGTATAACTGTAAAAGAACACGTAAGCATCGCCATCGCTGACGTTAAATATGCAGTCCTTGAGAGTGATCGTACCGTCCCAAGTGCAGCCGAAATCATCTCGCAAATAAACAAAGCTGTTATATATGCGTCCTTGGCACGGAGAATTCCAAATCACATTTTCAAGCGTAAGATTTCCCTTGCCGATAACTTCCATGAAGTTTATCTCCGAGTCCTTAATTTTGCCATTGTAAAGCCCTTGGTGCGCATCAAAACGCGAAAGTCGACATCTTTCATACTCCATATTCTTGCAGAAATTCGTTCCGCCTATTCCCCAACAGCGTGGCCCGTTTGTAATAGGCGAGGGCGACATACTGAAGGTATCTCTTCCCTCTTCGTCCTTCATCACAAAATTCGACTGTCTACATCCGATAAGACGTATCTCATTGACGTGATCTGCGTGAAATTCGTAGGTTGAAAACTTGTAGCTTCTGCGCCCCGTAAGAACGCAGTCCGAAAGAAGCACGTTGGTCGCATAGGATGCATTGAAAAATCCCCAACAGTGCGGTCCGTGATGTCCATTTTCCATAAAATATTCAAGCGATATTTCATTTTCAACATAATGCTCAACGCCCAAAAGTGTAGTATGCGAGCGATTTATAAGAATATTTCTGTGAATATACTTTGCCCTCGCACCGCTCTCATTGACAGAATTCACCCTACTTGCAAGAGTTGTAAAAATACCGCCTCTAATAGTCAATGGCTTTATATCGCATCGTATGACCGTCACCCTTGTGACGCGCTCATAATCAAACATAAAGGGAGTAGACTCGTCAACCTTACCTTCTCCGTCAACGAGTATGACCTCGTTTTGAGGTGAACACTGACCGCCGCGTGAAATATAGGTCGCACCGTATCTATGATACACACTGTGGTCATCGTTGTATATAACAAGAAGCGCACTGTATCCGAGTGATATGGGCATATTTTTCGTTCCCTCGCCTATCCCCGAAAGAGATGCAAGCATAGCTTCATCGGTAATCTCAAAGGGCCCGTATTCCGACATTATCTTGAAGATGGGTTCAGTTGAACGGCCGCTGCCGTCAAAGAAATCAACATCAGTATCATCTATAATAAAGCGCGAACTTCCCCACGTAACGTCGGTCTTGATTAGTGCCGAGCGCACCTCACCCTCAAGGAACGTTTCGCGTATAAGATATGTCTTACCATCATCGGTAATGACCGGCAAACTGTGTTTGTTTGCGTACTCATGCGTTGCGCATATAGCGGCAAAATCGTCGGTAATGCCGTCCCCCACAGCTCCGAAATCGGTATATGTAACGTAGCTTTTATTTTTCATAAGTACTCCTTTTCCAAAGATAAACCGCGTACGTGCCCGAGATGAGTATTATAAAGACCGACGAGCAGAGCTGTGTCAAATTTTCGGAAGCAGAACCGAATACCAGCCCGACAAGCTCCGAAAACGCTCCCTCTTCGCACGCAAACACGCTTGTGCCGTTGACGAACATATGGCTGATAATACAGGGCCACAGACTTCCGCCGAGATAGACGGTCACCGTGTACAAGAATCCGATCACTATCGCATAGCATACCTGCAAAATCACGCCGAAGATGTCCGACGTGTTAAATACGTTCACAATATGACCGACTCCAAACGTAACGGCGGATACGATGATCGCACTACGCAGATTATCCTTTTCCATAGCACGAAACAGAAATCCGCGAAAGATCAGCTCCTCAACGTATCCGGCAATTGCAAGATTGAGCATCATAAGCACGCTCACCGAAAAGGATGCGGGGAGCGCAAGTCCGTTTTTAAGATTTACGCAGGACATAAGTATAAGCGGGATGAAGAACAAAAAACCCTTGTAGCTTCCCGCAAATCGGCAAAGTCCGTATTTTTCGGCAAGTCTGTTCTTGATCACCCAAGCAGTAGAAAGGACAGCAAGTATCAGAATGCACACGACCGGCACCGCGACCTGCCACGCGCTCTTTTCTGCAAGGTCGTCCAACCCGCCGCAGACCTGTAAAGCAATGTTCATTACAACAACATACAGTCCTATCCACACAAGCGCGAAATATATCTCACTTTTCTCATATAGCTTTTTCATCAAAGTTATCACTTCCCTCTCATGCATAAAGCGCTTTTATTTAAAATACTTTTCTATCTTCAATCTGTTCTCAAAAACGAAGCAATGCTCAAGAAGCTTGGTAAATCGGCTGATGAGGAATCCGTTTATGAACGCACAGATGACCGTGCCGAGCTTCACTCCCTCAAACACGCCGAATCCGAAGAAGCAGAAGGAAAGAGTGATACCAAGCACCGTGCTGAAAATATCGTACGCGGTCTTGACCTTATTTATATTGAAGCTGAACTTTTCCGAAAGCTCCTTTACAATAAGCTCATACGCCTCCGGAGAGAGATAGGTGTGAAAGAAGAGCGACACCGCAAGCGAGCACAAGACCGTGCCGAGAATATACCACATCACGCGGACAGCAAATGCTTCGTCGGGCAAGGAGGATATCACGCCCATCGCAAAATCGAGCAGAGTGCCGTATATCACCGCTGTCACAAAGGAAAAGAGATACGACAGTTTGAATCTTCTTAAGACCAAAACGGTCAGCAAGACAAGCACGCCCTGAAAGCAATATTCGGCTACGCCAAACGAAAACCATGGCAAAAACTGCGACACCTTGAGATGGATTATGTACGCGGGCGCAACGACCATCGACATACCGAAATCCGCCTTCTCGGTGAACGCCGCGGCAAAAGCCATGATCATAAGAGCAAGCACATACGCAAGCTCGGTGTAAAATATCTTTTTCTTCATATTAACTCCAAATAAAAAACCTTAATCGCATATTATACCACAAAAACCGACATAAGAAAAGATGAAAAAATATTTATATTGGAAATACAATATGCAAAAGGTAGAACATTATCATAACACTCTATTTATTCTACAAACAGGTATTTTTCCAAAAAGTTGTTTACTATTTTGCCGATATTGGAATATTCATTTCCTAATCCACGGTCCATTGTTTGAATTCGACCATACCTATAGAAAACTTTTAATTTCTCGCTGGCATCATCCTCATAGAAGTCAAGTCTGTCGGCATTTTCAATGCATATCTCAATTTCATTACAGAGTCTTTCAAATGCTTCAGAAGAACAAGTTGATTTTTGGACAGATTCTACCTTGCGACTTCCCACCTTATATTTTTTTGACAGGATCAAACCATCGTTAGTAACGATGGTCGTTTTTCTTGCTCCGCATTGCATTGTCGAAACATCGAAACAACATCTTTTATATTCCAATTTTTCAATGGTCACTTTTCCCACCTCTTATAAAATTTTTTGAACCAAAGTGAGTTATATCAAATCAGTATTTGGATACAAATGCTTCATAAAAAACATATTCTTCGTCTTTGGTTACAGTATCACTATCAATAAAGTCAGCAAGTTCTCTTTTCATCGCTTCATATTTCATTACACTTTCTTCTTCACTACAAAAAGCAGTGTGAACCATGACTCCATATACGCCACAAGTGATAGCATAGTATTTAGGGCATTTTTCCAAAGT
>JAZNZQ010000071.1:0-4938 GCA_045595035.1 Eubacteriales bacterium
GTATTCACATTCGCCCGAAACGCCGGGACCCGCTATCTCGGAAAGACCGTAGATATCGTATGCTTTTATGTCGAGTGCCTTTTCGATCTCACGGCGAAGCTCCTCGGTCCATGTTTCCGCGCCGAATATGCCTGCGCGAAGATCAAGGGTCTTGGGGTCGATACCCATCTGCTTCATAGTCTCGCCTATGTACATTGCGTAGGAGGGGGTGCAGCAAAGGATGTTTGAACCGAAATCCTGCATTATCTGGATCTGGCGCGCTGTGTTACCGCTTGATACAGGGATCGCCGCAGCACCCATTTTTTCTGCCGCATAGTGGAGTCCGAGACCGCCCGTGAAAAGTCCGTAGCCGTAGGACACGTGAACGTAGTCGCTCTTTGTTGCACCGATCGCGACGAGCATTCTTGCCGCACATCTCGCCCATATGTCTATGTCGTTCTGTGTATAGCCAACGACCGTTTGCTTACCTGTTGTACCCGAGGAAGCGTGGATACGCACGACCTCCTCCTTCGGCACTGCAAAAAGTCCGTAGGGGTAATTGTCGCGAAGGTCCTGCTTGTAGGTGAAGGGAAGCTTCGATATGTCATCAATGCTCTTAATGTCTTCGGGCTTAAGTCCTATCTCGTCAAATTTTTTCTTGTAAAACGGTACGTTTTCGTAGCAACGCTTTACTGTGGCACGGAGCTTTTCGCTCTGTATTTCACGGAGCTTTTCTCTGGAGGCACACTCAATGTCTTTTTCAAAGTAATTTGCCAATTTTATCACTCCTTTATTTTGCGGCATTTATGCCGAGTTCGAACGCTTTAAGATTTACGTCGCAGAGCTTCTGGGGTACTGTCTCGCGTACTACATCGCGGAAAACGTCGAGATCAAGTCCGAGCTTGACCGCCGATACACCGAGGAGCACGACGTTTACGCATTTTTGCGATCCCGCTTCACATGCGAGTGAGAGCGCATCTGCCCCCACAACGTCAATGCCGAGGGCGGATATTCTCTCAAGGATGGCTTCGGGATATGAAGCCGCACCTGTGATGACAGGCATCGGATCTATTTTCTGTGTGTTTGTGATAACGCAACCGCCTTTTTTGAGATAGGGGAGATAGCGTGCCGCCTCGAGCTGTTCAAAGGAGATGATAACGTCTGCTTCACCGAGGTCGATTATCGGAGAGTTGACCTTTTCACCGAAACGTACGTATGTGACTACCGAGCCGCCTCTTTGGCTCATTCCGTGAACCTCGGAGACCTTTACGTCGTAGTCCATTTTCTGTGCGTAAGCGCCGAGCAGCTTGCTTGCAAGAAGAGTGCCCTGACCGCCTACACCTACGATAAGTATATTCTTATTCATGTTATTTTTCCTCCTTCTTTATGCAACCGAATTTGCAAAGAGAAGTGCATACTCCGCATCCTACGCAGAGCGTTTCATCGATGTGCGCCTTCTTGTTTTTTACGCTGATAGCGGGGCATCCGATCTTAAGACACTGCTTGCATCCGATGCACTTATCATCGATCACAAGCGGAGCTTCGTGCTTTACGTACTTAAGAAGCGCGCAGGGACGGCGGGAGATGATGACCGACGGCTCGGCTGCATCAAGTTCCTCGCGAAGAGCGGTGCGTGTTTCTTCAAGGTTGAGTGGGTCAACGACACGCACTCTCTTGATGCCGACTGCAGAGCAGAGCGCTTCGAGACTTACTGCCATTGCCGGCTCACCCTTGATGGTCTTGCCCGTTGTCGGGTTCTGCTGATGTCCTGTCATGCCTGTGATGGAGTTGTCAAGGATGATGACAGTGGAGTTGCTTGCGTTATATGCTATATTGATAAGCCCCGTGATACCCGAGTGGATGAAGGTCGAGTCGCCTATTACGCAGACGCTCTTCTTCTCTCCATCTTCGCCCATTGCCTTGTTGAAGCCGTGGAGTCCCGAGACAGATGCGCCCATACATACACAGGTGTCCATAGCACCAAGCGGAGCTGCCGCGCCGAGCGTGTAGCATCCGATATCGCCGCTGACGAATACGCCGGCTTCCTTGAGCACGTAGAAGAGTCCTCTGTGGGGACATCCTGCGCACATTGCCGGAGGACGGCCGGGGATAACGTCATCAAGCGCGACCGTCTTTGCTTCCTCGCCCATAACGAGCTTTTTGATAAGGCCCTGCGAGAATTCGCCGCAGATGGGGAATAGCTCCTTGCCGATGACCTTTACACCAAGCTTCTTGCAATGTGTCTCGATTATATCGTCAAGCTCCTCGATAACGTATATCTTTTCTACCTTCTCGGCGAAATCGGTGATGAGCTTTTCGGGAAGGGGATTGAGCATGCCGAGCTTAAGGTAGGATGCATCCTTGCCGAAGACCTCCTTCGCGTACTGGTAGGACGTGCCCGATGCGATAACGCCTATCTTCGCGGAGTTCATTTCAACCGTATTTATGCCCGAGGTCTCTGCGTATTCTCTAAGTGCAAGTGTTCTTTCTTCAACTATCACGTGTTTGCCGCGAGCAAATGCGGGGAGCATAACGTTCTTTGCGGGATCCTTCTTGTATTCCTTCTTCTCTACCTCTACTCTATCGGAAAGCTCTGCAAGCGAGCGCGAGTGAGCTATTCTTGTTGTAAGGCGGAGAAGCACGGGAGTGTCGTATTTTTCGGAAAGCTCATATGCGAGCTTTGTATAATTTAAGCATTCGGAAGAATCCGCCGGCTCAAGCATGGGGAGCTTTGCCGCTATCGCATAGTGACGGCTGTCCTGCTCATTCTGTGAGGAATGCATTCCGGGGTCGTCGGCAACTGCGATGACCATACCGCCGTTTACACCGATATAGCTCATTGTAAAGAGCGGGTCTGCCGCAACGTTGAGTCCGACGTGCTTCATTGCACAAAAGCTTCTCTTGCCACCGAAGCAAGCGCCTGCCGCACTTTCCATCGCAACCTTTTCGTTGGGTGCCCATTCCGAATATATCTCATCATATGTAGCCGCGTATTCGGTTATTTCTGTGCTGGGTGTGCCGGGGTAGCTCGATACAACACCGACACCCGCCTCATAGAGTCCGCGCGCTACCGCTTCGTTTCCGAGTAATAGTTTTTTCATGTTTTATTCCTGTTCCTTTCTGAGATCGAGAACTCTCTTTGCTTTTCCCTGGAATCTCTCAAGTGTCTTTGGCTCGACAAGCGTTACCTTTACGTCAAGACCGAGCACACTGCGAAGCTTTTCTTTGATATCTCTCTGCAGCTTTTCAAGCATACTGAAATGCGCGAGAAGGTCTGCGTTGGTAAGCTCGACCTTGACCTCGAGCGTGTCAAGCAGATTGGAGCCCTTGCGGACGACGAGCTGATAGTGCGGACCGATATTATCCATTCCGACGATGACGCTCTCGACCTGGGTCGGGAATACGTTGACGCCTTTGACGATTATCATGTCGTCTGTTCTTCCGACCGGCTTTGCCATTCTCACGTGCGTTCTTCCGCATTCGCAGGGAGAGTAATCAAGCTTGGTGATGTCCTTTGTTCTGTAACGGAGTACGGGCATCGCTTCTTTGGTAAGAGTTGTAACGACGAGCTCACCGAACTCACCTTCGCCGAGGCGAGCGTTCGTGTCTCTGTCGATTATCTCGGGTAAAAAATGATCTTCTGCAAAATGAAGTCCGCATCTGAACATACATTCACCCGAGACACCGGGGCCTCCGAGTTCTGTCATGCCGTAGTTGTCGGATACGAATATACCGAGCGATTCTTCTATCTGTGCTCTCATCTCGGGAGTGCATGCCTCCGAGCCGAGGATGCCGAGCTTAAGGTTGTATTCATTTCTGGAAAATCCCGCTTCCTTGAGCGCTTCGCCAAGATATAGTGCATACGAGGGAGTTGCAACAAGACCGGTAACGCCGAGATCGCGCATAAGCATGAGCTGCTTTTGTGTATTTCCCGAGGATGCGGGGATGACGGTGGCACCTACTTTTTCAAGTCCGTAGTGAAGACCGAGCGCGCCCGTGAAGAGTCCGTAGCCGAAGGAGACCTGAATGATATCCTCGTCGGTAACTCCGCCGCCTACAGCAACACGCGCAACGCAGTCGGACCACGCTTCAAGGTCGTTTTTTGTGTAGAAACCGAGCGTGGGCTTTCCGGTCGTACCGGAGGAGGCGTGTACTCTCACGGCATTTTTTTTGCTCGTGGCAAGGAGTCCGTAGGGATAGCACTCGCGCATATCCTCTTTTGTGGTGTAGGGAATGTACTCAATGTCGGAAAGACACTTTATCTTTCCCGGTACGTATCCCGCTTTTGTCAAACGTTCGTGGTAGAAGGGGACGTTGTTGTAGCAATAGTCAACGATGTACTTAAGCCGCTCAAGCTGAAGGGTCTCGATCTCTTTTCGGTTCATCGTTTCTATGTCTTTTTGAAACATCATCTTGAAATACCTCTTTATATTTTAGTTATCTTTTGCGTAAAACTTTTCATTTATCTCGGAGCCCTTGAGGTTCATAGCACCGGCTATAAGACTTACGGTGATGCAAAGCAAGAGGGAAACGAGAATGGCAATGCAGGCAAAGAGCGTGCCCTGTGCCGCAAGCAGACCAAGCCCGAAGGGCGCTTCGAGTGTCGGTGCAAATAGCTTTGCAAAAAGGGGAGGTGCCGCACAGATGAATCCGCCGAGCATTCCCGCCCATGCGCCTATCTTATTAAGCTTCTTGAAATAAAGGGCGAGCGCGTAGGGGGCAAGGAAAGAGCCCGCGAGTATTCCCCAGGAATATGACATCATATCGAGTATGGGGGTCTTTGTTGTCGCGATAACGAAGGATGCGAGAACAAAGAATACACAGAGTATCTTTGTGAGCACACCAAGCTTTATTGCATCGATGCTCTTGTTGAATCTGTCCTTGATAAGGTCCATCGAGAGAGTTGAGCAAGCGGTGAGCGTTATGCTTGTGAGCGTAGAGACCGAAGCGGAGATAAGA
>JAZNZQ010000072.1:0-2740 GCA_045595035.1 Eubacteriales bacterium
CATCATTATCGCTTGCAACATAAATCAACCGATCCGCGCCTTGGGGAAGCTGAGTTGTAAAAGCTTACTTACGTTGCTGATTGATAGTTGATTTCAACCCCAAGGCATGATATAATTAAATTTGCAAAGAATGTTCGGCTCCCTTCGGGTATAATGCCTTTATCCTCAGAATGGCGAGCTCTCGATTTTGAAAGGATACTATGGATTCTGCTTTAACGTTTATTTTGGTGGCGACCGTAACCTTTGCGGCAAGCTACATACAGGGTGCTACCGGCTTCGGCTTTGGCATCTTCGCAATGATTCTTTTGCCTCATCTGCTTTTGTATACGGAAGCAAACGTTATTTCCACTATACTCAGCTCACTCTCCTCTCTATTCGTCGCAATTTTAATGTTCCGCAAGATTCATTGGAGAAACATCAGCTTTCCCATAATCGGTTGTCTGTTCTCTACTTACATAGCTGTTTCATTCATTAAAGGGCAGAGCCCGCAGATATTATCACTTCTTCTCGGAATCGCGCTTTTTTTACTTAGCATATATTTCTTCTGCTTTTCAGACAAGATCAGGCTCAAGCCCACGTGGTATGCGGGACTGACCGCAGGAGCTCTTTCGGGAATCCTTGGGGGGATGTTTTCTATTGGGGGACCGCCTGTCGTTATATACTTTATGCAATCCGAGGATGAATTTGATCGGTATTTTGCGACAATTTCCGCATACTTTGTCTTTTCGGGGATAATATCCGTTTCTATCAAAGCTGCCGCGGGCTTTATTACCGTACCCGTGTGGATCGTTTTGGCAGTCAGCGTGCCTGCCATGCTTGCCGGATCGTATATTGGCAAGCGAACGAAGGATCATATTAATCCTAATATGGTAAAAAAAATCATATACGGTTTTATGGCAATGAGCGGATTGACCAATATTATTACGTCACTTATATAATCTGCGGATCGCCTCAAAAGACGTCACCCGGGGTAATAAGCAGATCGTCCGCGGAGAATACCGGGATACTCGTTAAGCCCATTTCACGTATTGACATTACCAAGCCACAATGCTATAATTTAGAAAAAATACACAGCCGAAGGAGGAAATTAAAATGATCCATTCAATTTTAATTATCGGACAGTCAAACATGGGCGGCAGAGGCTTCCCTTCGGAGGTCGAGCCCATCGTCAACAAGGGCATCCTCGTCGCAAGAAACGGCAGATGGCGCCCGATGTACGTACCCGTTAACCCCGACAGAATCACCTCGGGAATCAACCTCGCAGAGAGCTTTGCCGACAGATACGTAAAGGAAAAGCACGTAGATCTCGGTATTATTCCATGCGCTGACGGTGGCAGCTCGCTCGATCAATGGGCTGTCGGAAGCCTCCTTTTTGACCACGCCTGCTATATGGCAAAGCTCGCGCAGCGTACCTCCACCATTGCAGCGGTGCTTTGGCATCAGGGAGAGTCGGACTGCGGCGACAACAACTATCCCTTATACGAGGAAAAGATGCTCAAAATACTTGACGCCTTCCGCGACAGGCTCGACCTCCACGACGTTCCGTTCCTTCTCGGCGGCCTTGGTGACTTCCTTACCGAGTTCCCGGGATCTGACGTGTTCGGCAGAAACTACAAGCACGTGAACGAGGCGCTGAAGCGCATAGCGGCGCAGCGCGAGCGCGTAGGCTTCGTATCTGCGGAGGGTCTTGGCTCGAATCCCGACAAGATGCACTTCTCTGCTACGGCACTTCGCGAGTTCGGCATAAGATACTACAAGGAGTTCTTAAAGCACGAGGACAAGAACAAGGTATTTGAGGAAAAGCCGAGCGCCGACCTTGCAATAGTAAACTCGCTCGAGCTGCTTTAATGAAAATTAATAACCTACTTAAGGATCTGCACCTCTGTAAGGCACACGAGATAGAAACGAAGCTACCGCGAAAAAAGGTGCTCGCAAGGCTTAAGGACGTATGCGACCCGACCGACAACGACTACCGCGGATACGTTAACGAGAACGACTTTTATCTTGAGAGGAAGAACAGAAGACCCTCCGAGCCCTACACGGTACGAAGGGGCTTTAAGATAGCGGCGAGCGGAAGCGTCACCGTAGATGACGGTATCACTAAAATATCCTTCATCATTCGCTTTGACGCCTCGTACTACTTCGCGTATTTGGTTTTCGTGGCGCTTTTACTCCTTGCCGGCATCGCAGGACTTTTCTCGGGTGGGGCAGAAGGAGTGATCAGCCTCGTTGCGGGGCTCGTCGCCGTTATAATATCCCTACCGGTGATGCAGCTCATCACTCATTTATCACTCGGCGCCCTCGAGCAAAGATTACTCGACATCCTCGAGCCGCTCCTCGTCTACGACGATGAGCAGAGCGGTAGCTCAGACGGGACAATTCTCGGCACGCAGAGCTGAATTCACGCGTGAGCATGATGATATACAAGCCCTGAGGACTTGATAAGATACAGTCGACAGGAGAGTCGACGACTGATGAAAAACGAGCATAGTGCTTCGGCACGATGCTCGTTTTTTGTCAATATATATTTACATATCGAAAATAGCACTTTCCATCAAAAACCGCTCAAGCCTCTCCATTTCCCGTGACACGTATGCCCCCTTCTTCCTTATAACGCTGATATCTACTCGAACACGGGGAGAAAGAGGAACCGAGGCGAGAGCAGGGTTTCTTTTTACCAGTCGCTCGAACATAAAGCCCGAGAGACACCCCCTCTCTATCATACCGAGCGCCGTCGATA
>JAZNZQ010000073.1:0-7753 GCA_045595035.1 Eubacteriales bacterium
CACGGACACGAGGACCACATCGGTGCGCTTCCGTACGTGCTCCGCACCATAAATCCCCCCATTTACGGCACACGTCTCACGCTTGGTATTATTGAAAACAAGCTTGCCGAGCACACACTTCCCGAAAAGCCCGTGCTTAACTGCGTTGAGGCGGGGGATGTCGTGAAGGCGGGGGCTGTGTCGGTAGAGTTTATAAGGGTAAACCATTCTATTGCCGATGCATGCTGCCTTGCGATAAGAACACCGCTCGGCACGGTCGTTCACAGCGGAGACTTCAAGCTTGATATCACCCCCATCGACGGCGAGATGATGGATCTTACACGGCTTGGTGAGATAGGACGAGAGGGAGTGCTCATGCTTCTTTGCGAGTCCACAAACGCAGAGCGTCCCGGATATACGCCATCTGAAAAGAAGGTCGGCGGATCGCTTGAAAGTATATTTACCGAGCACGAAAACAAGAGAATAGTTATCTCGACCTTTTCCTCGAACGTTCACCGCGTGCAGCAGATAATCGACGCAAGCGTGCGCCACGGACGTAAGGTAGCGATCACGGGCAGAAGCATGCTCAACATCGTCTCGGCGGCAGTTGAGCTTGGATACATGAACGTGCCCAACGGCGTGATAATCGATATTAATGAAATAAAGAAATATACTCCCAAGCAGATCACCGTTATCTCCACGGGAAGCCAAGGCGAGCCGATGTCGGCGCTCTACCGTATGACCTTCGGTGAACACGCGCAGGTCACGCTCGGTCCCGATGACGTCGTTGTTATCAGCGCATCCGCTATTCCCGGAAACGAGAAGTTTGTCGGAAAGATAATAAACGAGCTTTCAAAAAACGGCGTGCTCGTGCTTCACGATGCGCTCGTTGAGGTGCACGTTTCGGGCCACGCATGCCAGGAGGAGATCAAGCTCATGCAGGCGCTGCTCAAACCCAAATACTATATGCCCATCCACGGCGAGTTCCGTCATATGTCGGCAAACAGGCAGATAGCACTCTATATGGGCATGAGCCCCGATAACATATTCATCTCGGATATCGGCAAGGTGCTCGAGATAGACGCTGACGGCGCAAGATGGAACGGCACGGTTCCCGCGGGCAAGGTACTCGTTGACGGATACGGTGTCGGTGACGTTGGAAATATTGTGCTCCGCGACCGCCGCCACCTCTCGCAGGACGGACTTATCGTCATCGTCGCATCGCTTGATTTCGACGAGAGAATGGTGCTCTCGGGCCCGGATATCGTATCGCGCGGATTTGTGTACGTGCGTGAATCTGAGGAGCTTATGGATGAGCTAAAGGCGATAGCTTATGATGCAATGCTCGAGTGCCTCGATGGCAAGTACGCCGACCGCGGACATATTAAGGGCAAGGTCAAGGACGAGGTCTCGCGCTACATCTACGCAAAGACACACAGAAAACCGATGATACTTCCGGTTATAATGAATGTATAAAGAAAAAGCACTCCGTCGGAGTGCTTTTTTTGATGTTGTTATTTTGTGTTTATTGTTACTATTTCGGTTTCTTCGATCGTGTTGTATGTGTCGGGATCGTATATTTTAAATTTGAGTTCTATGGTCTCGATTTCTTTTATATCATTGTCTTCAAGCTCACTTGACAAAAAGCTTATACTGTCAAATGCCATTTTTTCATTGTAAACCGTGCTTGAGAAAAACGAGGTGATCATAAAGCCGTTGATAGATACGTCGTCTGCGCTAACTGTTATATTTTTGCCCGATTTATTTTCTATATACAACAGTGCCGATGCCCCCCAAAAGCTGTCTTCATCTACGTATTGTCCAACGATCTTTATTCCGTTTTTGTTGTAAAGCTCAACTCCGTCGGTGTTTGCGCTCGAATCCATTTCATTATAAAGCGAGGTCTTTATTGTGACTTTATCCGCTTCGTATATTCTGTCATATGTGTTCGAATCGTAGAGATAAAAATAAGCTTCTATTTGGGCAATATTTGAAATGCCCGCCTGCTCGAGTTCACTGTTTGAAAGGTAAAGTGTTTCGTTAGACTTTTTTCCTGCTGCTACAGATGCGGAAAAGAGGTCGGTTATCATAAAGTTGTTGACAATAAGAGCATTGCATCCTACGCTGATATCTTTGTCGGAACCGTTTTCTATGAGAAGCTTTATTCCGTCTCCCCAAATACTGTCCTTTTTGTATTCTTTAGCTGTTATTTTGACACCGTTGCTATCAAGCAATAATTGCTCTTCTATGCTTATCTCTTTTGATGTTGAGACAGAGGTATCTTTATTGTTTTTACCTGTGTTGTCGACAAGTTCGTCGTTTGGGTCTGCAATGTCCTTTATTTCACCGGGATCGGAGCATCCGATAATCAGTCCTGACAAAAGTATTGTTGCAAGAATAAGTGCTGTTATTTTTGTTGTTTTTTTCATAGTGATCAACTCCTAATAAAATTTTTTTCAATTATAACACACTTGACACTATTTGTCAACCCAAAAGAGTTAACTATTTTAACTCAAAATGGGTAGAATGATTGTATAATCGCGGCAAGGAAGTGAAGTATGAATATAGGAGAAGCAACAAGATTGCGTATAATAGCGTTGTGCGAGGAGAAAAGCATTACTGTAAACAAGCTTTCGACTATCTGCGGCATAACTCAATCTACGCTTAACAATATAGTCAGCGGCAGAAACAACAGTACGACGATCTCGACGATAAAGAAAATTTGCGACGGACTGGATATAAAGATACAGGACTTTTTTACTTCCGAGCTTTTTGATGACCTTGAACAAGAGATAAAATAAAAAGCACTCCGACGGAGTGCTTTTTCTATTGCATTTGAGATGAAAAAATGCTAAAATGAAATCAAATCAAAACAGGGAGATATATTTATGAAAATAATAGATGCACACGCACATATATATGAGAGGTTGACCGGCTTTGGTCCGCGCGGAGAGGCGAGGGCGATCGGCGGCGGTATGGTCGAATGGGCGACCGGCAAAAGGGAACAGTTCCTTCGTCCCGAGCATGGGGACACGGGCTTTGCCCCCGAGATGCTCATCAAGCTTATGGACGAGGGCGGAATCGAGCGCGCGGTCATTCTTCAGGGCTCAAATTACGGATTTCAGAACAGCTTTATTGCCGAGTCTGTGGCAAAATATCCCGACAGGTTTGTAGGCGCGGGTACTTTTGACCCGTATGCCGTATCGGCGGATAAAATATTCACAAATCTTGTCGATAATCTCGGATTCAAAACTATAAAATTCGAGATAAGCGAGGGCTACGGACTTATGGGATATCACCCCTATCTCGACATAAACGGAGAAGTGTTCGACAGATATTTTTCCATGTGCGAGGAGAGGGGACTCACTGTCACGGTCGACACGGGCGTATGGGGGACGGGAAGTTTTCAGATAGAGGGCATTATAGATATGCTCTCGCGTCACAAGGATCTCACTTTTGTCGTGGCGCACACCCTCTTTCCCTCGAGATCGGACGGCAACAATGCGGCGCGACTTGAGTATATCAAGCGCCTTGCAGGTGATAACGTTTATTTTGATATTGCGAATCTTCATTCGTCGAAGGATGCGACGCGACACGAATATATACGTGCGGCAATGGATATCGTCGGCGCCGATCACATGATGTGGGGAACCGACTGTCCGGGTGCGTTTGTGAGATATACCTACCGCGATCTTGCAGAGTATTACACCGAGAGCGGATACTTTTCGGATACGGAGCTTGAGCAGCTTATGCACGACACCGCCGTGAAGGTATATAAAATGGATTAAGATTTTATTACAAATGGGCAATAATACTTGAAAAAGAGTTGTAATTATTATATAATAAGATTGTAAAACAAGGAAAAAGGAGTTGAGTTCGTTGCAGAATGAAAAAGAAAAGACCTTGACCTTTTCGATAATCGATGAAAAGGAAAGTGAGATGAAGTTGGTCCTTCGTATGGTATATGAGGCAATGAATGAAAAGGGATACAACCCCATAAATCAGATAGTGGGATATATTCTTTCCGAGGATCCGACTTACATTACGAATCACAACAATGCACGCAGTCTTATTCGCAAGATAGACCGTGATGAGCTGCTCAACACGATGGTAAAGGAATATCTTGGCGTATAATGGTTTTTATTGATCTGCACACAAAGAAAGAGGTTTTGTGCCCGAGCTGTACTCTGTCGCTTGCTATAGGCAATTTTGACGGCGTGCATATCGGGCATGTTGCGCTTATAAAAAAGGCGAAGGAGCTTGCAGAGAAGATCGGTGCAAGGTCGGGCGTGTGGAGCTTTTCAACACCTCCGAGTGACACTCTTATAGGCCCGGGGGCGATCCCTCAGCTTTCTTCGATCGAGGATAAGATAGAGATATTCTCATCTCTCGGACTTGATTATGCCGTATTTGGGGATTTTTGCGAGCTTAAGGATCATTCTCCCTCTCGTTTTATGCAAGAGGTGCTCTATACCGAATGTAACTGCCGTGCTATCGTGTGCGGATTCAATTTTCGTTTCGGTTCGCGCGGTGCGGGCGATGCTATGATGCTCTTCGATTATTTCAGCTCGCACGGCGGTGTGGCGGAGGTCATTCCCGCGGTCACCCTTGGCGGCGAGGTGGTAAGCTCTACGCTTATAAGAGCTGAGCTTGAATCGGGCAATACCGAGAGGGCGGCAGAGCTGCTTGGCCGTCCGTATTACATAAAGGCACCCGTGCTTCACGGAAAGAAGCTTGGGCGCACGATAGGAATTCCTACGATAAATCAGAATTTTCCATCGGGACGGGTTATCGTCAAGAGAGGAATATACGCCTGCACCTGTGATATCGACGGCGAGAGCTTTATTGGCGTTGTAAACGTCGGCAGACGACCGACCGTTGAGGAGATGGGGCAGATAAACTGCGAGACCTATATAATCGACTTTGACCGCGACGTATACGGCAAAGAGGTAAAGCTCAGCTTTTACAAAAAGATACGCGACGAGAGAAAATTTTCCACACTTGACGAGCTTTCGGCTACAGTAAAGGAAAATGCGCGTTATGCAAAAAAGTATTTTGAAACAATAAATAAAGGGGGCGCCTGCAAATGAAGCTTTGTGTAAAAAGATATACCGCACTGCTTGTTTTATCGGTGCTCTTTTTGTTTGCTATATTGCCCATGTCGGCGGTGAATGAGATCCCCGACACATCAAGGGTAAGAAACGTTTACGTTTATAATTTTGAAAACGATTTCGTTTTGTTCTCGCAAAATGTTGACGACGTGATATATCCTACGTCAACCGTAAAGATAATGACAGGCCTTGTTGCGCTTGAGCATCTGTCGGAACGGCTTGATGAGAAGATCACGATAAGTGAGGAGATGATAAAGAACGTCGTCGGCAACCGTATCGCGCTCAAGGCGGGCGAGGTCGTGACTATACGGGACATGCTATACGCCACACTTTCTGCGGGCGCAAACGATGCGGCAAACGTGCTTGCTCATCTCGTGTCGGGAAACGTCGAGGATTTTGTTGCGCTTATGAACAGAAAAGCGGCATCGCTCGGTGCGCTTGACACTCATTACACGAATCCCAACGGTATGCACGACGAGCGAATGGTGACGACGACGCTTGATACCGCAAAGATAGCGAAGGAAGCGTACAAGTCTGAGCTGTTTATGCAGATAACCTCGACCGCAAAATACATAATGCAAGAGGGGACCGAGTCGCAGAGAAATATCTACAACAGAAACTATCTCATTGCGAAAAATAAGGAAGTGAAATATTATTATCCGTCGGCGAAGGGGATGAATTCGGGCTCGACAAATGAAGGCGGTTATTCACTTATTACGACTATCGAGAAGAACGGTCTTTCCTATCTGTGCGTCATTATGGGCGGTACAAGCGAGGAGGACGGAAGCACGATCTATTCGTACACGACGGCAAAGGAGCTGCTTGAGTGGGCGCACGGCGCATACGGTTATATGAGCGTTATCGATACATCGAAAATGGTGTGCGAGATCCCCGTTACCCTTTCGAATACGGTCGATTACGTGGCGCTTATGCCAGAGAGCACGCTTGAGTTTTATCTGCCGACCGACCTTGATCCCGAAAAGGATCTTTCATATAGCTACAAGGTGAGCGCAGAGTCGCTTGAGGCGCCGGTGTATGAGGGACAGGTCGTGGGATTTTATACCGTATACCGAGGCAACACGGCGCTCGGTACGGTCAATCTTGTGACAAAGAACGGTATTGAGAGAAATGAATTCCTCTACGTTCTTGAGCAGATAAAGGAATTTACAAAGAGCAGGTTCTTTATAGCAACCGTGATCTGCGCGGTCGTGCTGTCGGTAGTATACATTTTCGGTACTGCCATCTACCGCGCAAGAGCACCCAAAAAGAGAAGAAGGTACAGAAGATGAATAAAAAGAGGATCGCCGTTTTTGCGGCTTCCTTGCTAATGCTTACTGTATTTGTCTCGGTCATCGCATTTCGACCCGATCTGCGGTTTTTGATAACCGATTCTTTGTACAGGGCATTTTCCAATGTGAAACTTGAGAAGATAGATGCCTCGGCGCTTGAATATGAAGAGTACGCAGAGGATGTACCGAGTGTGGATCAGTCGCTTATGCTTATTAATTCAGAGTATCCGTTAGATGCGGATTTTTCTGCAAAGATATGCGAATACAAGGACAGTACGCTGTATTTCAATGAATGTATGACGGATGCCTATGCATCTCTTTCGTTCGATGTAAAAGAAAAATTCGGGAAGAAGCTGTACGTTATGAGCGCTTACCGTACCGAAGAAGAACAGCTCGATGCTATAGAGGCAGAGGGGGAAAATGCTGCAGCCGTGGGAGAGAGCGAGCATCAGAGCGGACTTGCGCTTGACGTTTACGTAAGCATGTATGCGGGTGCGGGATTTTTGAAAAGCGATGTCGGAAGATACGTAAATTCCAACTCGTGGAGATACGGCTTTATAATCCGATATCCCTATTATGCAGAAGATAAGACCAAAATGGCATATGAGCCGTGGCATATTCGCTATGTAGGATCCCCGCACGCAGAGATAATATATAAAAATTCGCTTTCTCTTGAGGAGTATATTGCTTCTTTTGATGTCGGAGAATATTACGGTTACGGAGAATATATTATTACAAGGCAAAGCGCGCTCCCCGACAGAGGAATAAAAGGATATGATGCCGTGTCTGTCTCTTCGGATAACACGGGATACTATATGATAACATACGAAAGGCAATAAAAATGAATATCTATAAAAGTATAGAGGAGCTTATCGGCGGTACACCGCTTCTCGAGCTTTCAAATTATGAAAAAAAATATAGCACAAAGGCAAATATTTTTGCTAAGCTTGAATATTTCAATCCCGCGGGAAGCGTCAAGGACAGAGTCGCAAAAAAGATGATAGAGGATGCCGAGACCGAGGGGAAGCTTAAGGCGGGCGCGGTCATAATCGAGCCAACAAGCGGAAATACCGGAATAGGACTTGCTTCTATTGCGGCGGCAAAGGGATACCGCACCATCCTGACGATGCCCGACACGATGAGCGTAGAGCGCAGAAAGCTCCTTGCGGCTTACGGAGCTGAGATAGTTCTTACCGAGGGCGCACGCGGAATGGCGGGTGCGATAGAGAGGGCGAATGAGCTCTCTCGTGAGATTCCCGGTAGCTTTATCCCCGGTCAGTTTGAAAATCCCTCGTACAGAGCGGCGCATTATGAGTCGACAGGTCCCGAGGTATCGGAGGACACCGACGGTACGGTAGATATCTTTGTCGCATG
>JAZNZQ010000074.1:0-6498 GCA_045595035.1 Eubacteriales bacterium
GCTTGCCGAAGAAGTCCTGAGAGAAATCAACCTTGCCGTCTTCAGTCAAGGGAGGATTCTTCATATCCATTGTTGTTACACGGAACATAGCACCTGCACCCTCTGCGTCTGATGCAGTAATAAGAGGTGTGTGAACGTAAACGAACCCTCTCTCCTGGAAGAACTTATGGATAGCATACGCTGCGACCGAGCGTACTCTGAATACTGCGTTAAAGGTATTTGCTCTCGGACGGAGGTGAGAGATGGTACGAAGAAATTCGGGGTTGTGTCTCTTGTTCTGGAGAGGATAGTCGGGTGTGGACTTTCCTTCGACCTCGATCTTTGTTGCCTTGAGCTCGAAGGGCTGCTTTGCCTCGGGAGTGAGTACAAGAGTACCGTTTATAACAAGAGATGCTCCGATGTTCTGACCGGCGATCTCCTTGTAATTTTCAAGGATGCTGTCCTCGAATACTATCTGAAGATTTGAGAAATAGCTTCCGTCATTGAGCTCGATAAAGCCGAACGCGTTGCTTGCGCGGATGTTGCGCACCCATCCTGCAACGACTATTTCCTTTCCGCCGAACGCTTCGGCGCTTTTGTAGATTTCCTTAATTGTGGTGCGTTTCATTTCTATGCCATTCCTTTCTTTTGTGTCGGAGTGCGTTTTCGCAACTTTTTTTCGACAGAATTGCATTTTCGCCTTTTATACAACTATTTATTATACAATATACCAACGAAAAAAGCAATATTTATATTTAAAAAATGCAAAAAAATTTAAGAATTTTATTGTTTTTGCTCGTTTTGTGTGTTTTTTTGCCAAAATCTTTTGACAAGTGCGGCAAGTGAACGTGCATTTCCGGCATATTTTAAGTCGGACCAATGCTCGGGGAAGAGCCGTGTGTACTCGGGCGTCGCGTATCTGTCATCAACGAGAACGACTATGCCCACGTCCTCCTCGCGCCTGATGACACGTCCCGTCGCCTGGAGGATCTTGTTCATTCCGGGATAGACGTATGCGTAATCGTAGCCCGCTTCGTATTCTTCCTCGTATTTGTCGCGGATAATATTTAATTCGCTCGATATCTGCGGCAGTCCGACACCTACGACAACTGCTCCGATAAGCCGTTCTCCGGGAAGATCGATACCCTCGGAAAAGCTTCCGCCGAGAACGCAGAATCCGACGAAGAAATCGTCGTTTTGCACCACGAAGCGGGAGAGGAATTCGGAGGTGTCGGTCCTTTTCGCACCGCCCTTTTGTATTGCCGTTTTTACGCTCGGATAGCGGTTTTTGAATACCGAATAGACGGTGTTCATATATTTGTACGATGGGAAATATGCGATATAGTTTCCCTTTTTACCGCAGACGGCGGCGGCTATGATATCCGCTGTCACACCTGCATTTTCGTCGCGGTCGGCGTATCTTGTGCTTACCGTGTCTACTGCCGCAAGACAGAGCTTGTCCCGCTCAAACGGAGAGGGAAGGGTGAGCGTTTGCGCATTCTTTCCTCCGCCGAGGATATCCTTGAAATAGTCTGTCGGTGTCAGTGTTGCGGAAAAAAGTACACTCGATATGCCCCGGTTCATACAAATATCAAGCACGTGTGACGGGTCAAGGCAAAAGAGCTTGCACGAGACGTTGTCCCCTTTTAGCTCAACGTAGGTTATAAAGCGTTTGTCATAGCAGTCGAGTATGCCGAGGTATTCACGAACGGCAAAATAAAGCTCGGTCACCTGATTTTTTAACGGTGCGTATCTTTCGTCAAGGTCGCGGTAAACGTAAAACCAACGTTCGCAGGAATCGGTGAATTTCTTTAATTGAAGGTTCAGCTCTGCAAGCGGCTCGCGGCTTATGTAAAATCCCGCGTCATCGCCGTTTTCATCGCTTTTTATCTCATCGCCGATGAGCTTTTTTTGTCTGTATATCTCCTTTGCGGTCCTTTCGGTCACATCGAAGAGCACCTTGTCCTTTTCGGAGAGCATGGAGTAGAGCTTGATGAAGGGCGCAAGAGATATTGTCGCCGAGTACATCTCTCTTGCTCTGTCAGCGAGATTGTGTGCCTCATCGATAAGAAAGACGTATCGCTCGGACGGAAAGTCGAAATATCTGCGAAAATATACGCGCGGGTCGAAGAGATAGTTGTAGTCGCAGACAATAAGATCACACCACCGTGAGAGATCGAGTGAGAATTCATATGGGCAGATGCGGTATTTTCTTGCATATGCGAGTAGGGTCTTTTTTGTATAAGAATCCTGGCTCGTGAGCAATTCGTATATCGCTTCCCATACCCTTTCGTAATATCCTCTTGCATATTCGCATTCGTCGGGATCACAAGCGGGATGTGCCCCCGCATTTCTGCAAAAACAAACGCTCTCTTTTGCTGAAACGGTGACGGTTTTTATTACAGCGCCCGCCTCGGCGAGCTTTTTGGCGGCTTCAACGGCGGACACTCCGGTGCTTGTTTTTGCGGTCAGATAGAATATCTTGTCGCACATCCCTTCGCCGAGCGCTTTTGCCGCGGGATAGAGCGCAGACATCGTTTTTCCCGTGCCTGTTGGCGCTTGTGCAAAAAGCCGTCTTTTGTGTTTTATGGCGCGGAATGCCTCGGAAATAAACTCTCTTTGACCGTCTCTGATATGAGGAAAGGGGAAGTGGGCATCAGATATTCCGGGATATCGCTCGAGGACGCGCTCTTTTTCAAATACGGCAAAGCGCGATATGCGTTCTATCATATTAGAATAGAAAAGAGAGAGTTCGGCGCGAGTGTATTCCTTGTCGATGTGCCGTATCTCTTTTGTGTCCTCAATGTAAAACGTGAGTCGGACCTTTATCGACGGTATTTCCGTTTCATCGCAAATGAAATGTGCTAAGCATTTAACCTTTGCGAAGCTTACGGGGGATGCTTCTATATCATTTTCATGCCGTACCGAGGATATCTCTTCAACGATTATATTTCCGTCTTGCTTCATTATTCCGTCTGCCTCGCCGGATACCTCGTAGCATATACCGTTATGAAGCGATGTGTGAGTAATGGGAAGAAGCGGCGAGTACGGACAGTTTGCTTCTTTTTGTATCTTTTTTCTGATCTTTTCACCGGGAGAGCGTTTTTTTGCTCTGTTTGTGCGGTTGTCGATATCACCGTGGGGCATAGCCATGCTGCACAGCTCCGGGACCGATATCACTATCTTTGCATGCTCTGTATCATATTTCACGCTCTCACCTCCGAATTGTTATTGTTCTTGTATTAGTTTAACATATTTGACCTTGTCAGTCAATTACCGATCGGAATTTCCAAAAAATTTGGGGTTACATTTTTTCTGTCCGAGATTATAATGTATAATGTATATTATATTTTTCGAGGGAGCGTGCTTTCTTTTGGAGCTTATACTCATAAACAGCAGTAAACTTAAGATAATGATGACCTCAAAGGATATGGAACAATATGACTTAAAATGCGAAAATATAGACTACGACAACACGGAGACCAGACGCGCATTCTGGAGCATTCTTGACGAAGCCAAGCAGAGAACCGGCTTTGATGCCGCAAGCGACAAGGTCTTCGTACAGCTTTATCCGTCCAAGGGCGGCGGTTGTGAAATGTATATAACCAAGCTAGGTACGGGTGAAAATAGCAAGGATAACAGGATATTTTTGTCGGGCGAGGGGGCAGGAAGGCAGATAAGGGTGTACAGCTTTGAGCGCTTTGAGTGGCTTTCTGCGGTCTGCAAACGGCTTTTTGAGCTTGGATACGAGGGAGAGAGCTGCGCTTACTTTAACGGTCTGTGTAAAAACTACTATCTTCTTTTGGCAGAGGAGCGCAAACGCGGCGACACGTATTTATCGGGTCTTACATTTATAAAGGAGTTCGGTAAAGCGGAGGATCTTGCAAGAGCGACGCTTTACATAAAGGAATACTGTACCTGCGTATGTGCCTATGATGCTGTGCAAATACTGATGGGGATGTAATCTTTTGTATTGACAAAATACAAAAAGTGTAGTATTATATATAATAAGTAAGTGTGTGACTATGCCAAAAATAAGGAGAACAAAAATTATGATGGAATCTATAAATTTAAAGGATATATGGGAATTGGTGAAGAAATCATGGATGGTGCTTTTGGCCGCTGCGATCATCGCGGCGCTCATAGCTGCCGTTTATTCTGCTTTATTTGTTCCCGAGACATATTCGTCGTCCGTGACTCTGTATGTCAGCAACGCTGCAAATTCAACCACTGGCAATGTAAATGCAAATGACCTTAACGCATCCCAGCTTCTTGCAAATACAAGCGTTCAGCTCCTTGCAAAGGAGCCGGCGCGTGCTATGATATGCGATACTCTCAAGAGCAAGGGATATATTGATATGACCCCCGGAAAGCTCGGCGCTTATGTCACGATCACACAGACGCTTGAGACAGAGCTTCTTACCGTAGTTGCAAACACGGAGGATGCAAATCTTTCGGCTGAGATATGCAATGCTTACGCATCTATTGCACCTGCTTATCTTCAGGGAATAATCGAGGCCGGCTCCTTTAAGGCAGTCGACGTTGCAAAGCCCGCTACGTCTCCCTCGTCCCCCAGTCTTGTTAAAAACGCGGTTATCGGGGCGTTTATAGGTGCTGTACTTGCTTTTGCGGTATACCTTGTACTGTATATGTTTGATACTTCGGTGAAGGATGCTGACGATATAAAGAAAAAATTCAATCTGCCCGTGCTCGGTGAAATTCCTACCTTTTCGGGCAACGTAAAAATGTGAGACCGTTCCTGATATCAAAGGAAAGAACAACGGTCGTGTAACAGAAAGGAATCAAAATGGCTAAAATAAAAGATTCGTCTCAAATCGATAAGCTGAATACGTTTCAGATCGTAGAGTCATATAAGAATATAAGAATGAATCTGCTTTATACCCTTGTCGGCTCGAAAAATAAGACAGTTCTTGTTTCGAGCTCGATAAAAAACGAGGGTAAGACTACTACGGTGGCAAATCTCGCAATGTCCATCTCTCAAAACGGTTCAAAGGTGCTTTTGATAGATGCTGACCTTCGAAAATCAAGACAGCATAAGCTTTTCAGAGTACCTAACCAAAACGGTCTTTCCAAGCTGATCATAAATCAGTGTACTTTGGATGATGCGATAATCAAGAACGTTAAGCCCAATCTCGATCTGCTTACGTCGGGATCCATTCCCCCTAACCCCTCCGAGCTTCTCGGTTCGAAGAGGATGAGGGAAATACTCGATCAGCTTTCCGGCATGTATGATTATATACTTGTGGATACACCTCCGCTTAACATAGTATCCGATGCGCTTACGCTTATGGATGCGGCGGCCGGTATTGTGATCGTTGCAAGACAGAAGATCACACAGTACAATGAGCTTCAAAAGTCGATCGACAGCATTAAAAACGTTAACGGAAGGGTATTGGGAGTCGTTCTCAATGACGTAAAACGCCGTTACGATACATACGCGAATAACTATTATGACTACTCTGATAAAGAAGATTGAGGTAGACTATCACTCTCATATTTTACCGTTTATGGATGATGGCGCGTCGGATATTGACGTGTCGAAAAAAATGCTCTGTATGCTCGGTGAACAGGGAATAAAGCGCGTGGCTGCGACCTCACATTTTGATCCGCGCAAGGAAAAAATATCTGAATTTATTTCAAGAAGAGACGATTCTTTAAAACGCCTTTCTTCATCGTGTGACATGAGTGTCATGCCTGAGATCGTGCTCGGTGCCGAAGTGTATTTCACAGAGGGAGTATCCGAGATGGATCTCTCGCCGCTTTGTTACGGTGATACAGATCTTCTGCTTCTCGAGCTTCCGAGACTTCCTTACGGAGAGTGGATATATAACGAGCTTGAGGTTATTTCGTACAAGCAGAAGCTCGTACCTGTCATAGCTCATATAGACAGGTATATGGAGTGGTATTCGGACAAGGATATCGATTCCTTGCTTTCGCTTGATGATGCGGTTTATCAGGTGAATAATAACGCTTTTTTAAAGAAAAAAACAAGAAACAGGGTCTGCGATATAATAAAGAGCGGATACCGCGTCGTGCTTGGAAGCGACACGCATGACATTGAAAATCGGTGCCCGAATTTTGATATGCTTACAAGGGAGCTTTCTAAGCTTAAAAACAGAAAGATGCTTCCTTTTATTACGGATTCGCTTTCGTCTGTTGTAATATGATCTTGTCAAAAATTTATCTTGAAAGGATAGGAAATAAATATGAATGTTCTTGCAATCGGATGTCATCCCGACGACGTTGAGATCGCCTGTGCGGGTACACTTTCCAAATGCGTAAAGCGCGGTGACAGAGTTATCGTTTGCCACGCATCCACAGGTAACCTCGGACACGTTATCATTCCGCCGGACGAGCTTACGCTCATTCGTGCAGAGGAAGCGAAAAAGGCAGGTAAGCTTGCCGGAATAGAGGTAATATCTGCGGGATTTAACGATCTCGATATATATGATAACAACAAGGCGGCCCGTGACAAGATAATCGACGTTATCCGTTATG
>JAZNZQ010000075.1:0-4865 GCA_045595035.1 Eubacteriales bacterium
CTCCGACTTATTACGTCCATACGAACCGCTTGCTTTTCTATTTTCGATCCAAAAGGTTTTGCGGGAGGGGTACGGGGTAATCAAACCATAGATAGCTTTAGCGTTCTGCGGTGTTTTGGTTTGCAAAACCGAAGTCGTTTAGACTTCGAGCAGAAGGCACGCAGAGGCAAATATTTGATACACTTTTCTTTTGCGATATGCCTCTGCATTTTTGCCTAAAAGCGCCCTCCCCGCCCTGCCATTCTCCTTTTTATCTATACTCGGGCAACCAATCCTTGTGCGCCTCGAAGAGGTCGTCGCACATGCTTGTGATATCATCGGGAGAAAGCTCTGCGGCGGTGTGGGGGTCCATCATAGCCGCCATGTAGACGTACTCCTTCTTTCTTGTTCTGCACGCCTCGATGGTGAGAAGCTGAACGTTGATATTCGTACGGTTGATAGCCGCGAGCTGCTCGGGAAGATCTCCCACGTAGCAGGGGTTGATTCCGTTACGGTCGACCATACAGGGAACCTCAACGCAGGCGTTTGACGGAAGGTTTGTGATAAGACCTGTATTGAGCACGTTTCCGTGGATGCGGTAGGGTGTATCCGTCTCCATCGCCTTGATGATGTATGAAGCGAACTCGCGTGTCTTTTCGTGCTCAAGCTCATCCTTTGTCGTGAGCGAATCACGGATGTTCTTCCAATCCTCGATCTGATTTACGCAGCGTCTGGGATACTCGTCAAGCGGGATCTTGTACTTGTCGATAAGCTCGGGATAGCGCGACTTGATGTACCAAGGCATGTACTCGGACGAGTGCTCGGACGACTCTGTTATGTAGCAGCCGAAGCGGTGCATAACGTCGTGACGGACAAGGTCGTATGCCTCGGAGCCGGGCTTGTACATGATATCGCGTGTTGTATCCATTATCTTCTTGGAACGGCGCTTGATCTCGGGATAGAGGTCGTTTCCGTCCTTGTCTGTGATGCTAAGAAGCCATGCCTGGTGGTTGATACCGGCGATCTCCCACTTGCAGGTGTCGGTATATTCCTCCATACCCATCTGCCAGAGAAGGCGGGGTACGCAGACCTGTACCGAGTGGCAAAGGCCTACGGTCTTGATGGGTGTGTATCTCTGCATATATCCGGTGAGCATAGCCATCGGGTTCGTGTAGTTGATAAAGAGTGCATCGGGGCATACCTTTTCCATATCGCGCGCGAAATCCTCGAGCACGGGGACGGTTCTCATCGTACGGAAGATACCGCCGATACCGAGCGTGTCAGCGATCGTCTGACGGAGGCCGTATTTCTTCGGGATCTCAAAATCGGTGATGGTGCAGGGGTCGTAGCCGCCGACCTGAATAGCGTTTACAACGTAGTTTGCACCGGTAAGCGCTTCGATGCGGTCAAGTGTCGCCCAGATCTTGACATCCTTTCTCTTTGTCCAGGCGAGAATGCTCGAGAGCATCTTGTAGGACTCATCAAGGCGGACAGCATCGATATCGTAAAGGCATACCTCAAGGTCAACTATCTCGGGAGTGAGCATGCAGTCACCGACGAGATTCTTTGCAAAAATGGTGCTTCCCGCACCCATAAATGTTAACTTCGGCATAGTGTCGTTTCCTTTCTTGTTTCTTGATACGGTTTCATTCTATCATTCTCTTCCTTCCGTGTCTACATATAATAGTTGCGAAAATCAGCATTTTTGTTGCATTTGCAAAAAAGATATGATATACTGAAAACGTAAAACGAAAGATACGGGGGTAGGTTTTTTATGGAACAGGCATTCAAATATAAGAGAGAAAAGGACGGCGACATCTGCGACCTCGTGCTTTATCAGTACGGCCGCGAGGACTGTATGCCCTCTCACTCATACGGACCCGCGCAAAGGAAATTCTATCTTATGCATTTCGTCTATGACGGAACGGGTATTTTTGAAGCAGACGGAAAGACCTATCACCTCTCGCGCGGGCAGTGCTTTATGATCTTCCCCGACGAGACGACCTACTACGAGGCAGATGCAAAGGCCCCGTGGACATACTATTGGGTGGGCTTTTCGGGTGCATCTGCCGACAGGATACTCTCACGCTGCGGCATCGACCGCGAGAACCGCATTGCCGACGTGAGAGATCCCGAAGCGGTCAAGGCACATTTTGAGGAAATGATCGCCTGCCCGCAAAACGAGGCGCGAAGCGAGATGCTTATGATGAGCAAGCTCTACGGACTCTTGTCCGAGCTTGTCATCACGGGTGAATTTGACGTTCACGACTACGCACAGTCGGCGGCAAGGTATATGAGACGAAACTTTTCCTCCCCTATCACGGTCGAGGGAATAGCAGATATGATGAATATTGACCGCACGACGCTCTATCGCGCATTCAGGAGGATCATGAAATGCTCACCCGCCGAATACCTGCTCAAAATACGGCTTGAGCGCGCGGCGGAATACCTTAAAAAGACTAAACTTCCCATAGTGCAGATATGCTTTTCGTGCGGCTTTAACGATGCGAACTATTTCTGCAAGATATTCAAAAAATACTACGGCGACACACCCTCGTCGTATCGCAAGATACCTGCAAATCTCTCGACCTTTGTGCAGTAGAGCCGCTCTCTACGCGCGGTAGATGCTAACGTGCGGCGGGTAGGTTGCATTTTCGCCCGATACGGCATATAATTTTCCCAAACGAAAAAAAGGCGAGGCAAAACAATGGCAAATAAAAGATCAAGGCCGCGGTGGATGCGGCTCGATAACGCCGCAAAGATATACCCCGCGGCAAGAAACGAAAATTGGAGCAACATATTCCGCGTGTCGGTAACGCTTACGGACAACATCGACCGCGACATACTCGCAGACGCGCTCGACGTCGTAGCAAAGAGGTGTCCGTCGCTTGCGGTAAGACTGCGCCGCGGGATATTCTGGTACTATCTCGAGGAGCTTGACGAAAGAATAGAGATACGCGACGAGCTGTCATATCCGCTTGCAAAAATGTCGAAGCGCGAGACGAGAAAATGCGCTCTGCGCGTGCTCGTATACAAAAACAGGATAGCGGTCGAGGTCTTCCACTCGCTTGCAGACGGCACGGGCGCCATCACATTTTTAAAAACGCTTGCAGCCGAATATATCGAGCGAAGATACGGTGTGAAGATACCCGCCGAGTGCGGCATACTTGACAGAGGCGAGACACCGAAAAAAGAGGAGCTGGAGGACAGCTTCGGAAAGTACGTAGGAAATATAAAGGCATCGCGCGCCGACACGGTTGCGTGGCGTCCGTCGGGCACACCCGAGAACGGCGGCTTTCTCAATCTCACCTGCTTCAAGCTTGACGTAAACGAAGTGCTTAAGGCGGCGCACGAAAAGGGCGTTACGCTCACGGTCTATCTCACGGCGATACTTATGGAGGCGCTTCAAGATTGGCAGGCGGAAACTGTCGACACGGTTCGCCGCAGAAAGCCGATAAAGGTGCTCATTCCCGTAAATCTGCGTACCATCTTCCCGAGCAAGAGCATGCGTAATTTCGCATTTTACACCACTCCGTCGATACTTCCCGCGCTTGGCGAGTACAGCTTTGACGAGATGATCTCCGTCATCGTGCACAAGATGGGCGCCGAGATAAACGCGAAGCATATGAGCATGAACATCGCCACAAACGTCGGAAGTGAGCGGATGGCGATAGTGCGCGTGATGCCGCTTTTTATAAAGAATTTCGTTATGAAGGCGATATTCAACGCGGTGGGCGAGCGCACGTCCTGCCTGACCTTTTCAAATCTTGGCAATGTGAAGCTTCCCGAGGCAATGATCCCCTACGTCGAGCGCTTTGACTTCATCCTCGGCGTGCAGGCGACCTCGCCATATAACTGCTCTGCCATATCGTACGGCGGCAAGCTGTATTTCAACTTTATACGCGGTATGAAGGAGAGCGAGCTTGAATCTCATTTCCACAAAGCGCTCTTACGCCACGGCATACGCGCAGAGCTGGAAAGCAACAGATCATCAAAGGACGGTGAATAATATGTACTGTATCAAATGCGGGGCAAAGCTCTCGGATGCCGAATCGGTATGTCCGCTCTGCGGCACGCGAGTCTGCCACCCCGATATAAAAATAAACGAGGGCGCTGCCCTCTATCCCAAAAACAGAATGCCGAAGCGCGAGGGACGCTCGAAGGGACCCGCAATTTTTGCGACCGCCTGCTTTTTGCTCCCCGCCGTTATCTCGCTTCTCTGTGATCTGCAGATAAACGGAGGCATCACCTTCTCGCTCTACGTTATCGGAGCGCTCATCCTCGCATACGTGGCGCTCATACTCCCCTCATGGTTCAAGGACCCGAATCCCGTTATCTTCGTCCCCGCTTCGTTTGCGGCGGCGGCGCTCTATCTCGCGTACATCAATTTCGAGACCGACGGCGACTGGTATCTCGGCTTTGCGCTCCCTACTCTCGGTGCGCTTGCACTCATCGTCTGCACGGTCGTGACACTGACAAAATACCTCTCTCGCGGACGGCTCTTTATTTTCGGAGGCGCATCTATCGCCTTTGGGGCCATGATGCTCTTGGTCGAGTTTTTGCTCTCCGTCACATTCCCTATCGCTTTTATCGGCTGGTTCGTGTATCCTCTTGCGACCTTCTCGCTCGTCGGCGGATTCCTTATTTTCCTCGGCATCTGCCCTGGAGCCAGAGAGAGCATGGAAAGATTATTTTTTATTTGAGGTGATAATATGACAAAAAGGATCGTGGCATTATTCCTCGCGCTTGTGTTCTCTGTGTCGGTGCCCTCCTGCACAAAGACGGATCGACCCGAAACAGACACAACGGCAGCCCAAAAGGATACGACTGCGGCTCCCGAGACTACGTCGACTCCCGCAGAGACCACTACGGCTACAAAGACTACT
>JAZNZQ010000076.1:0-2695 GCA_045595035.1 Eubacteriales bacterium
GACATGGCTACGATCCGACTTCCTGCACCCAGACGGATGTGGAGGTCGAAGTTGAAGCCGGTGCCGAGGATATTTTCGCCGAGCAGACCGTATTCACGAGCCTGGTCGATAGCGATCTGGAGGCGCTTTACAGCGATCGGATACTCTGCACGAACGTAAACGTAACCCTGGTTAGCACCTACTGCGTAACCTGCGATAGCCATTGCCTCGATAACAGCATGGGGGTCGCCTTCAAGTACGGATCTATCCATGAACGCACCAGGGTCACCCTCGTCGGCGTTACAGCAAACGTACTTCTGATCAGCTACGGGAACGATGGTTCTCGCAAGCTTCCACTTCATACCTGTGGGGAAGCCGGCACCGCCGCGTCCGCGAAGTCCGGAATCGAGAACAACGTCGATAACCTGCTCGGGTGTCATCTCTGTAAGCACCTTGCCGAGAGCGCTATAACCGTCAAGTGCGATGTACTCTTCGATATTTTCGGGGTTGATGAGACCGCAATTCTTAAGAGCAACTCTCATCTGGTTCTTATAGAACGCTGTGTCGTTAAGGGATGTGGAAACATGAGCAGTTTCGCCGTCGCCTGTATCCTTGTATACGAGTCTCTCAACGGGACGACCCTTGAGAAGGTGCTCGTCAACGATCTCGGGAATATCCTCAACCTTGACCATGCTGTAGAAGGTTCCGTCGGGATATACGATCATAACAGGACCGAGTGCGCAAAGTCCGAAGCAACCAGTCTTTACAACTTTGACTTCGTTTTCAAGGCCCTTGGCTTTGAGCTCGGACTCGAGTGTGGTGATAAGATTCATACTTCCGGAGGAAGTACATCCTGTACCGCCACAAACCATAATATGTGTACGAATCATTTCTTTATTCCTCCTTATGCTTTGTAAGCTCCGATTGTATACTCTGTAACAACCTTACCGCCCTTAAGATGCTCAGCTACAACGCGCTTTGCCTTGTCAGCAGTCATCTTAACGTATGTTGTCTTTTCCTTGCCATTCTCGAAGATCTCAACAACGGGCTCGTACTGGCAGATGCCTATGCATCCTGTCTGAGTAACGGTAACCTTATCGGAAAGGTCCGCTGCGTTTACCTCTTCAACAAACTGAGAAAGAACAGGTCTTGCGCCTGCGGCAATACCGCATGTAGCCATACCGACAACAACTCTGATAGTGTTATCAGCTGTCTCACGAAGAGCGACCTTATCCTTCATTTTTTCTCTGATGGCAGCAAGTTCTTGCAAGCTTTTCATTGGATTTGTACCTCCGTATATTTTGATTTAATTTATACCGTTGTTATATTGTTCACCAAGGAATCCCTTGATCCATTCGAGCACCTCGAACTCGGCAAGCGAAACGTCACCGAGCACCTCGCGAAGCTCTTTTGTAGAGAGATTAACATCCAAAGACGGTGTCTTGTGGACGAATGTATAATCTATTTCGGGGTTTCCTTGAATAAGCAAACAAATAGTCTCGACTATATCGCCTATCGGTGTAAAGTCGATGCTTTTTGTATCAAACGTGGCGCTTATTGAGGTGCCGCGGTCTTCACCGTCGGTAGAAGAAATTATCTTCACCTCACCGCCTGTCTGTTCGGCGGCAAGAGTAAGAAGCGGGATGCCCATACCGACCTTTCTTGTGGTTCGTGTCGTGTAAAACGGGTCCGAGACTCGCTCGACCGTTTCGCTCGACATTCCGCAGCCGTCATCGCTGATACACAGGGTCAATATTCCCTTTTCATCTTCGATAAGGGAGATACCGATATTTTTTGCCCCGGCTGTGACCGAGTTTTTAGCTATATCAAGTATGTTAAGTGAAAGTTCTTTCATTTTTCCCTCTCTTTCGATTTCTCAGGGATCAGCTTTTCCCTTCCTTGAGCATTCTTATAAGCTCACGCCTCACCCTATCTCCGGAATATGGCTCATCGTCGATCTCAATCGAGTTTGACGCCTCGTTTATATCCCAGAGGTGATGTGCGTCCGAGCTGCACAGGACAGGGAGATCTTTTAGTGATTCATATTTTTCCTTGTACGGCGCGACGTTTTCACTGTCATTGAATTCGGCATATCTGAACCCCGGCTCGGGAGGAATATCACCAAGCACGGCGATAGCACCGTTTGATTCTCTGTCAACGTGTGCCGGATACGCTACTCCGTTATGTTTTTCCACAAGACGAGCCGCAGACTCGATATCTATGCTCGTTGCAAAAATGAGGATATTCGGCTCGGTTCCGCACGGCTCGTCGCCGATGGCAACGTATATCTGGTCACCGAATATCTCGGGTTTGTTCTTCATTTTCGACTTGTATGGAGAAAGCTCCGCGTCAAAGGCAAGTGCATCCTCAAGACTTGGGAAGAGAGCCACAACGTGCACGTCCTCGGCTGTGGTTATTTCCATTCCGGGGATCGGTACAAGCCCGTAGGTCTTGCATGCATCAAAAAATGTCGCGCAGTTTCCGCAAGAATTGTGGTCGGTCAAAGCTATGATACCGAGGCCGTTAAGCGCCGCCATTCCCGCAATGTTGTACGGAGTCATATCATTATCCGCACAAGGAGAAAGACAGGAATGAATATGAAAATCGTAGAAATACTTACTCATGTCTTAGGAAAGACCGAGAATGCTGTACATTTTACCTGCAACAGTATACTCATCGTCTTCGGTCGTAAAGAGATTGATGCCCTTCTCCTTTG
>JAZNZQ010000077.1:0-6631 GCA_045595035.1 Eubacteriales bacterium
GCGGAGCTGACTCGTGCGAGTGCCTTGCGACCGAGCAGTGTGTTTACAAGCGAACTTTTTCCGACGTTTGAGCGTCCCGAAAGTGCTATCTGCGGTATCGGATCGGCCGGAAACTGCTTAGGGAGTCCCGCACTTATTTTAAGATCTGTGTTCTGTAGATTTATAGCCATTTTTTGTTCATCCTAATCGTAATGTTGGGCTGTTTGAAAAGTCTGCGGGGGAGATCACATACTCCTTGCCGGGCTTTTCGCTCTGTGTTTTGGGTGCTGTGGGGAGAAGTGCATTTGCAAGCACATCTGCCGCCTTCTTGCAAGGGATGAAGGTAAGTCCCTCTCTTGCCGCGCGGTCGATCTCTTCAAGGTCCTTGAGATTTGCTTCGGGAATAAGCACGCGCTTGACACCCGCACTGTACGCCGCCATGGTCTTTTCCTTGAGACCGCCTATGGCAAGCACGTTGCCGCGAAGGGTTATCTCTCCCGTCATAGCTATGTCGCGGTAGATGGGACGGCCTGTGAGAGCACTTGTGAGTGAGGTGAGTATAGACACTCCCGCGCTCGGTCCGTCCTTTGGAACGGCGCCCTCGGGGACGTGTATATGTATATCCTTTGTCTTGTAGAAATCGGGGTCGATGCCAAGCTCGTCCGCAATCGAGCGGATGTAGCTTATCGCCGCCTTAGCCGACTCCTTCATTACGTCACCGAGCGAGCCGGTAAGCTCGATCTTGCCTGTGCCGGGAAGGATCGCGGTCTCGATCTTGAGAAGGTCTCCTCCGACCTCGGTGTATGCGAGTCCGTTTACGACACCGATCTCGTCCTCATCTGCGATCTTATCGGGGATGAGCTTGCGTCCGCCGAGGTATTTCTTTACGTCCTCGGCTTTGATGGTGACACGCTTCTTGCTTTGCTCGATAAGCTCCTTTGCCGTCTTTCTGCAAAGCTCTGCAATGACACGCTCGAGATTACGCACACCCGCCTCGCGAGTGTAATAGTCGATTATCTCGATAAGCGCATCTTCGGTTATCTTTAACATTCTGCCATTCATGCCGTGACGCTTTATCTGCTTCGGTATGAGATGGTTTTCTGCTATCTTTATCTTTTCGGTTCTTGTGTAGGTGGATAGCTCGATTATCTCCATGCGGTCGATAAGAGGGCGCGGAACGGTCTCAAGTGTGTTCGCCGTCGCGATAAACAGACAGTCGGACAGGTCTACCGCAAATTCAACGAAATGGTCGCGGAAGCTCTTGTTTTGCTCGGAATCGAGAACCTCAAGAAGTGCGGACGACGGGTCACCGTGAGAATCGCGCGTGAGCTTGTCTATCTCGTCGAGAAGGATGAGCGGGTTTTTGACCTTTGCCTGCGAGAGCGCCGAGATTATTCTGCCGGGCATAGCGCCGACGTATGTCTTTCTGTGTCCGCGCATGTCCGCCTCGTCACGCACACCGCCAAGAGATACGCGCACGTATTTGCGTCCGAGAGCGCGTGCAATGGATGCTGCAATAGAGGTCTTGCCGACGCCGGGAGGGCCGACAAGACATATTATCTGATTTCCAAGCCCGGGGGAGAGCTGCTTTACTGCGAGAAATTCGAGTATTCTATCCTTTATCTTTTCCATTCCGTCGTGGTCTTGGTCGAGTATCTTTCTTGCAGACGCGATGTTGAGCTTGTCTTTTGTCGATCTTGACATGGGTATCTCAAGGCAAAGATCAAGGTAATTGTGAAGTATTGAATATTCTGCCGAGCCGTAGGGCGTTTTTGCCATTCGGTCGTTTTCCTTGAGAAGCTTTTCCTCGATCTCTGCGGGGAAGTGAGCTTCCATAATGCGGTCGTAGTATTCGTCGTATTCGGCAGCAGATCCGTCGCCAAGCTCGTTCTGTATGACCTTTATCTGCTCGCGCAGGTAGTAGTCGCGCTGATGTGCGTCAAGCTGTGCGCGCACCTTTTTGTTTATGTCCATCTCGCAGTCGAGAAGCTTTGCCTCGCTCTCAAGTATGACAGAGAGAAGCTCAAGACGTTCAAGCGGCTCAAAGCATTCAAGTACCTTCTGCTTGTCTTCGAATCTGACAAGGACGTTGGATGCGATAAAATCGGCAAGCATACCGGGGTTCTTTATCCCCTTTGCGGCAAGGATTATGTCGGACGATACCGCGGGTAAAAATTTCGTAACGTTTTCAAGCGACTTTACCGCCTCGCGCATAAGTGCCTCTACCTTTATATCCGAGGTGTCGGCGATCTGTATCGTCTTGCAGATGACATCTGCTTCAAGGTGAGCGCCTGTGCGGCGGTATACTATCACACCTGCGCGGGAGAGTCCCTCTGCGATTATACGCATGTGTCCCTCGGGCGTTTTTATCGACTGCTTTATGCGCGCAAGCGTACCTGTGGCAAAAAGCCCCGTTTCGGTTGCTTCCTTCTCGGAAAGATCCTTTTGCGCGACTATAAAAATATGTGAGCCGTTCTCATTTGCGGACTTTACCGCTTCAATGGAAGAATCGACGGCTATTTCAAAGTTAAAAGTGATGGAGGGGAAAGCCACTATTCCGCGTACGGGAAGTACGGGAAGTGTCAATCTCTCGGCTCTTTCTATATATCCGGGCATTGCTGTTCCTTTCATACGTGTGCAAAAAATATGTACTATTTTTATATTATAACATATAGCACGGGAAAATTCCATACCAAATTGTTAAAAAATAAAAATAAAACGAAAAGCACGTCACAGCGTCATGTGCGAGGTGATATCATAAGCTTGATATTCCGTACAGATGCCGTGTCGTGCTTCTAAGTGAAATTTTTTGGCGCAACTCACCAATTTAAATTTCACCCTTACATTATAACCTAAAAAATGCCGTCTGTAAATGTTCAAAATGAACGATTTTATGACGATTTTTTTGTCAAAAGAGCTACGAAAGAGAAAAAAACGATATTAAAGTGGGGAAAATTATCAAAAATGACCAATTCTTGAAACGGGGAAAAATAATTCAAAAATTCAAAAAGAAAATTGCAAAAAACTATTGACAGGCGGCGAAGAATATGGTATACTACTCGGGTAAAAGAAGCAGAGTGTTCCGCTCTCACCCGGTTGCAAATGTGCAGACCGCGGTCAATAAGCTCTTCGGTTTTGCTCGAAGTGTTTTGGTTGCGGAAGCTCATGCTTTCCGCATTTTTTATTTTATTTTACATTTGGAGGTGCTTACGATTAGCACAAAGGAACTGCAGATAAACGAAGAGATCAAGGTCAAAGAGGCAAGGATCGTCGGTGAGGACGGAGAGCAGCTCGGTATCATGAAGTTTAACGATGCGCTCGAGGCCGCTTACGAAAAGGGACTCGACCTCGTTCTTATCGCACCGCAGGCAACACCGCCTGTATGCCGCATTATGGACTACGGCAAATTCCGCTTTGAACGCGCCAAGAAGGAAAAGGAAGCGAAGAAGAAGCAGCAGGTCATCGAGGTCAAGGAGGTACAGCTTTCCTGCCGTATCGACACACACGACTTCAACACCAAGGTGAATCACGCTCACAGATTCCTCTCTGACGGCAACAAGGTAAGAGTCATAGTTAAGTTCAGAGGACGTGAGATGAGCCATCTCGATCTCGGACGCGATATACTCACAAAGTTTGAGGAGGCGTGTGCCGAAATAGGAACTGCGGAAAAGAAGCCCATGCTTGAGGGAAGATTCATGTCGATGATACTCTCACCCGTAAAGCAGAGCGCAAAGTAAAAGAGTGTATAAATTCGGATCGAATTTGTATATAGAACAACAAAAAACGAAAAGGAGTAAATACAATGGGAAAGATCAAGACACATAAAGCATCCGCTAAAAGATTTTCTGTAACAGGAAGCGGCAAGGTTAAGCACTATCACTCTCAGCACCGTCACAACCTCGGTCTTAAGACAACAAAGCGCAAGAGAACTCTTCGCAAGGGCGCATGCCTCAGCAAGTCTATGACTGCAAACATCAGAACACTTATCCAGAAATAAGTCGTTCAACAAGAAATTTAAACATAAGGTAAATTAGGAGGATATAAAAATGGCAAGAGTTAAGGGCGCTATGATGACGCGAAAGAGAAGAAATAAGATGCTCAAGCTCGCTAAGGGTTACTGGGGCGCAAAGAGCAAACACTTTAAGATGGCTAAGCAGGCCGTAATGAAGAGCGGTAACTACGCTTTCACAGGCCGTAAGCTCAAGAAGAGAGATTTCCGTTCTCTCTGGATCACACGTATTTCCGCACAGGCAAAGGCATGCGGCATGAACTATTCGACATTCATGCACGGCCTCAAGCTCGCAGGAATCGACCTCAACCGTAAGATGCTCGCAGAGCTTGCAGTATCCGATAAGGACGCATTTGCTGCTCTCGTAGAAAAAGCTAAAGCTGCACTTTAATCATAGAAAGAACTGTAGCCTCGCAACAGTTCTTTTGTTCATTTATATGAATTGATTTTTTGGAGATTTTTTTAAATGAGACTTGAATACGAGCTCATAACGAGCCGAAAAAACGCCGCTGTTTGCGACGCGTCGGCGCTTCTTGAAAAGAAATTCCGTGAGAAGGAACGGACCTTTCGCTTCGACGGAGTGAAGCTTTTTCTTGAAGCGGTTTCGGCGGGACTTGAAATTGAAACGATATTTATAAAAGAATCCGAAAAGGACAAAATAACAGAGATAGCAGAGAATGCCTTTCGTAAAAACGGAAGGGGATTCTCGGGCAGAGCGCTCGTTCTCGCCGATCACGTTTTTGAAAAGGTGACCGAGGAAAAGGGCTCACAGGGCATCGTTTGCCTTGCTCGGTACATCGATGCTCTTCACAGAAGCATAAAGCCGGACGAGAAGATATCGGCAGAGTGTAAGAAGATAATGGCGCTCTCGTCGGTGCGTGACCCCGGAAATATCGGCACCATGCTTCGAAGCGCGGCGGCGTTTGGGATCGATACACTTATACTCAGCGCGGACTGCGCAGACATATACAATTCCAAGACCGTAAGAGCTGCTATGGGTGCGCTTTTCAGACAGAGGATATACATAGCAGATGAGCTTGCCTCGACTCTTGCGGGACTAAAAGATGACGGGCGCCGTATTCTTGCGGCTGAACCCGATTCATCTGCCAGATCGATAAACGAGATAGGACTCGGTGTATCCGATTGCATCGTGATAGGCAACGAGGGACACGGTATCGCCGCCGACGTGCTTGACGTGTGCGATGCAAGTATTTTTATCCCGATATCCTCGGGGACCGAATCGCTCAACGCATCGATCGCGGGAGCTATCTGTATGTGGGAAATGTCAAAACTTTGATCTTACGTAAGGAGGGCCGTTATGGCAGACAGCTTATATTGGATATGGCTTGCCGAGAGCATAGGCGCGGGAAGCCGTGCATACGGCCCGCTTCTTGAACGATTCGGCTCACCTTACGAAATATACCGCGCAGACGTCGAAGAGTTGTACCGCATCCCCGAGACAAGCGAGCGAGAGCTTGCCTGCCTTTGCGATAAGGATCTCGGCCGTGCTCACAAGATCGTTGACTATTGCACAAGAAACGGCGTTGGAATACTCACCTATGACAACGAGCGTTTTCCCGAACGACTGAAAAAGCTCCGCAATTCTCCGATAGTGCTTTATTATAAGGGCAAGCTCCCCGATATAGACCGTCGGCTTTGCGTTGCGGTCGTGGGTACGCGTAAGACCACCGAATACGGCGAGATGAGCGCTTATAAGATGGGATATGAGCTTGCGGCGGCAGGAGCTGTCGTGGTAAGCGGGATGGCGCTCGGCATAGACGGTATCGCGGCGTGCGGTGCACTTGAGGCGGGCGGTACGAGCGTGGCTGTGCTAGGATGCGGAATAGATATTGTGTATCCTAAAGAGCATAAGACACTTATGGATAACATACTGAAGCGCGGTGCCGTTATAACAGAATTTGCACCGGGTACTCCTCCCATGGGCTATCATTTCCCGATACGGAACCGTATTATAAGCGGTCTGTGTGTAGGTACGCTCGTGATCGAGGCGGATGCAAAGAGCGGTGCGCTCATAACCGCAAATGAGGCACTGTATCAGGGAAGAGACGTATATGCTCTTCCCGGTAACGTAGACGGAGTCAACAGCGTCGGAACCAACAAGCTTCTAAAGGAAGGCGCGAAGATAGTTACCCGAGCAGACGATATTATAGAAGACCATGAATTTTTATATTCGGGCAGCATAAGCTATGAAAGATTAAAAAGTGCTAAGGATACTTCTTTCTACGATCACGAGGCGATAAAGCGACTTGGTGTATCGTCGAGGAACGGCGCTCAAAAGAAGAAAAAGCCGAGTGTCCCAACAGAAGAAAAAATCAAAAAAGGGCTTGTGGAAAAGAAAAAGACGGATCTTTTCACAAAAAAACCGAAAAAGAAAAAAGAAGCGGATATTTCTCTGCTTGATGATATAGAACAAAAGGTGTACGGCATGATGCCCGACGATGTTCCGGTGTCGGCCGACACACTTGCTGCGCGCGGACTTCCCGCATCTGACGCGATGAGCACCCTGACGATGCTCGAGATAAAGGGCTTTGCAGAATCTCTGCCCGGCGGGTATTACGTAAAGAAATAAACAAAAGAAAGGTAAAGATATATATGGCGAATCTTGTTATAGTTGAGTCTCCC
>JAZNZQ010000078.1:0-2547 GCA_045595035.1 Eubacteriales bacterium
ACGGTGAGGTCCTCGTATCTGTCAGCGATAACGGCTACGGTATCCCCGATAAAATGAAGGAACAAATTTTTGATCTGTTTTATGTAGGTGATAACAACAGATCGGACAGCAGACGAAGCCTCGGACTCGGACTTGCGCTATGCCGTTCCATAGTAGAGGCGCACGGCGGAAGAATATGGGTCGAAGATAATTATCCGAGAGGCGCGTCTTTCTGCTTTACTTTACAGACAAAGGAGATAGAGATCAATGAATAAACCGCTCATACTTGTCGTTGAGGATGATCCTCCCGTCAGAAATCTGATAACAACAACGCTTAAAGCCCACGGTTACAGATATATCACAGCACATAACGGCAATGATGCGCTTCTTGAGGCGTCGACACATAATCCCGATATACTCCTGCTTGATCTCGGTCTTTACGATATTGACGGTATGGAGGTCATCGGTAAAGTCAGAGGCTGGTCGGAAATGCCGATAATTGTTATCAGCGCACGAAGTGAGGACAGGGATAAGATCGATGCTCTTGATGCGGGCGCCGATGATTATCTTACAAAGCCGTTTTCGGTAGAAGAGCTGCTTGCGAGGATCAGGGTAAGCCAAAGAAGACTGAATTCGAGCGGAAATCAATCCTCGGGAACAGTTTTTGTGAATGGTGAGCTTAAGATCGATTATGCCGCCGGTTGTGCTTACATACGCGGAGAGGAGATGCATCTGACACCGATAGAATATAAGCTCTTGTGCCTTTTGTCGAAGAATATCGGCAAGGTACTGACACATACTTATATTACGCAAAAGGTATGGGGGAGCACTTGGGAGAAGGATGTCGCATCATTGCGCGTATTTATGGCTACTCTTCGGAAAAAGCTTGAGAGAGCCGAGGGGTCGACACAGTTCATACAAACACATATCGGCATCGGATATAGGATGATAAAGGTTGAATAAATGAAAAACTATTCCGGAATAACAGATTATATCAAAGATCTGGCAGATCTTTCCGACAGGAATAACGGGATCAAGCCCGAAATGTACGGAACTTATGACGTTAAGCGAGGACTGCGTGATATAAACGGCAACGGTGTTGTTGCCGGGCTTACCGAGGTCTCCCGTATCAAAGCGAAGGAGAAGGACGCAGACGGAAATGAGATCCCCTGCCGCGGAGAACTTTATTACCGAGGCATCGATCTCAAGGACATTGTATCCGGATTCCTTGATGAGGGCCGCATGGGATTTGAGGAGACGGTATTTTTGCTTCTGACATCAAAGCTACCAAACCGCAAGGAACTTGCGGATTTTAATGCGCAGCTTTCCGCATACCGTGATCTGCCGAAATTCTTCGTATCCGATATGATCCTTAAGGCTCCAGGTAAGGATATGATGAATATGCTTTCGCGCGGCGTGTTGGCACTTTATGCCTATGATGAAAGCCCCGATGATATTTCAACACCCAACGTGCTCAGGCAGTGTTTACAGCTCATAGCCGAATTTCCGTTGCTTGCGGTCTATGGGTATCATTCCTTTATGCATTACCATAACGGAAGCAGTCTCTTTATCCACTATCCGAAAAAGGAGCTTTCAACTGCAGAAAACCTGCTCTATATCCTCCGTGAGGACGGTGAATACACTCCGCTTGAAGCCAAGCTTCTTGATCTTGCGCTCGTTTTGCACGCCGAGCACGGCGGAGGAAACAATTCGACCTTTACAACGCACGTTGTGACTTCTTCGGGTACGGATACCTATTCAGCGATATCTGCGGCTCTTGGCTCGCTCAAGGGTCCCCGCCACGGAGGCGCGAATATCAAGGTCGTTCAGATGTTTGACGATATCAAGGCAAACGTCGATTACCGTGACGAGGGCGCGCTGAAGGATCATCTTGTAAAGCTTCTTGACAAACAGGCATTTGACCGCTCGGGACTGATCTACGGTATGGGACATGCCGTATATTCACTTTCCGACCCGAGAGCCGAGATACTTCATAAATATGCGAAAAAGCTCTCGGCTGAGAAGGGACTGGAGGAGGATTTCGCTCTTTAAGAGACAGTTGCCCGCCTCGCTCCGGAGATCATAGCCGAAAAGAGACGTATGTATAAGGGAGTCAGCGCGAACGTGGACTTTTATTCGGGAATGGTGTACAGAATGCTCGGCCTGCCCGAGGAGCTGTTTACCCCGATCTTTGCCGTTTCAAGGATAGCGGGCTGGAGCGCACACCGCCTCGAGGAGATACAGAACGCGGGCAAGATCATCCGACCTGCATATACGAACGTCAAGAAAGAGATAGGGTATCTCCCTATAGGAGAAAGGTAAAAATCACGACGATCGGTGTTCCCCCGCTCTGCGGAGTTGGTAAGGAGAATTTTAAGGCTGAATAAAAAAGAGTTATGAGTTTAGAGTTATGCTTTGCCTTCGGCAAAGCTGACGCTTGCATAGCAAGTTCATAACAGCCCGCAGGGCATCATAACTCTAAACTCTAAACTGAAAAATCACCCCGACAGATTTTTGTACTCCGTCGGGGTTCTTCTTACGCATTTCGCACCATATTCAGATATTCTT
>JAZNZQ010000079.1:0-3020 GCA_045595035.1 Eubacteriales bacterium
GAAATCGTCGCCGTCTATCTCGTAGACGTAGCTTATTATGATAAATTTCACAAGAATAAATATCGCGCCGGTCGCAGACAATGTGCCAAAGAGCTGTAAGAGTGCCTTTGAATCGGGAAAAAGCAGGTTCGCCGACGCAAAAAGTGCTACCGAGAGCACGAAAAGCGTGAGCGAGAGCGCCGATGCCGCTCTGATGTTCCGTTTAGGTACGAATGTGTAGCTCATTTTATCGCCTCATAGCCCGAAAGGTCGGCTTTGGTAAGCTTTTTCGGAGTCGAGGGGATTTCGCTGTGGTAGACTGCGACCGCAGAGAGGGTGTGGACAGATTCAATGTCCCCGCTCCTGTATGCGAAAAGTATCTCAAGCGCAAGCTCGAGCGCACTCTCTGTCTCCACGCCGTCAAAGATATATCTTGCGTAGTTGTAGACGCCCTTCTTGTCGGTCGATATAAGCTCGCCGAAAAGGTAGTTGTTCTTATCGTCGGTAAGTCGAAGCGAAGCATCCTCGGGTAACTTTTTTTCGGGATGCTCCTCGAGGAGCGCCTCTATCGTGCTGTCGTTGTAGCAGAGCGTGAGCTGGAGCTGCTTTGCTTCGGGGATGTAGTGTACCGCGCGAACCGAGAACATTCCGTCGGGGGATACTCGGTACTTGTCGGGCATATTGAGCGTGAGGATTTGCATAGCTTCTCCGTACTCCTCGTATGCCGCCGCCGTGTTTTCATTCCATGCAAGCGCCTCCATGCCGCTCGGCGTGTTTGAGTAAGCGCACATACGCCAGATGAGAAGGCAGGTAATAAAAAGAATGAACGCAAACACTAGATATTTTAATATTTTTCCTATTCTCTTTGCCATTTTAATTCCTCTTGACCTTCGCACGGATAGCGCGAAGCTTCTTCATTACGTTGTTTTCGCCTCTGCCGAAATAATCGTAAAGTCGTTCATATTCCGAGAAAAGCTCCTCGTATGCCGCCGTATTTTCCTCTCGCGGGACGTATACGCACGAGAGCGGACTCTTCATCGCCTCGGATGCCGACTGAATATCGGGATAGAGTCCTGCGGCAAGCGCGCCGAGTATTGCCGCACCGCGGGCCGGCGTCTGTGTCGATTCGAGCGTCATTATCTTCATACCGAGCACGTCGGCGTAGACCTGCATAAGGAAGGGATTCTTGTGCGAGATGCCTCCGCAGGCGTAGAAAGCTTTGACCTCGACCCCGTGTCGGCGGTAGTTTTCAATTATGTGCTTTGCCCCAAATGCCGTCGCTTCGATTAGCGCGAGGTACATCTCCTCGGGACGTGTTGCAAGAGTCATTCCGACAAAAAGACCGCTCAGGTTCGCATCTATGAGCGTGCTTCGGTTGCCGTTCCACCAATCGAGCGCGATAAGTCCGCTTTCACCGACCGAGAGCGACTCTGCCTTTTCGGTAAGGTAAGCGATGGTCGAAATGCCTCTATTCTCGGCTTCCTTTTTGTAGGAATCGGGGACGAGATTGTCGCAAAACCACGCAAAGTGGTCGCCCATACAGCAGATGCCCGCCTCGTAGCCGTAAAAGCCGGGCACGATGCCGTCCTCGACTACGCCGCAGATACCCGGTACGCGCTTGCCCTCGCTTGAGATGAGGAGCATCGGCATCGACGTGCCCATCACCGCGAACATATCGCCGTCGTGGACCGCACCGACAGAGGGCGCCGCCGCGTGTGCATCAAGAATGGCGGATGCTACGGGCGTACCCGCAAGGAGTCCGGTCTTTTTTGCCATTTCTTCTGTAAGAGTGCCCGCGCGCGAGCCGATATCAAGTAGGTCGGGTACAAGCTTTTCCTCGACTACGTTTTCTATTCTTTTATCGAGCGCGGCGAAAAATTCCTTTTTCGGGAAGCCGAACTCGCGGTTGTACATCGCCTTGTATGCCGCAAAGGGATATGAGCGCGACTGCTTTCCCGTGAGCTGCCATACGATGAAATCGCCCGCGTCAAGGAAAAAGTCTGCCGCCTCGTATACCTCGGGCGACTTTTCCGCCGTCTCAAGGAGCTTTGGGAAGAACCACTCCGAGTCGATGAAGTTGCCGTAACGGCTTATCCACTCCTCGCCCATCGCCTTTGCCGTCTCGTTTATGCGGGTCGCCGCCTCCTGAGATGCGTGATGCTTCCAGAGCTTGACGTAGGCGTGTGCGTCCGACTTGAATCTTTCGTCAAAGCAGAGCGGTGTTCCGTCCGCGTATACGGGAAGCATAGTGCAGGCGGTGAAATCTATACCGATGCCGACGATGTCCTCGGGGGATACTCCCGCCTTTTCTATTACCGCGGGGATGGTGTTTTCGAGCACCTCGAGATAGTCGCGCGGATGCTGGAGCGCGAAATCGTCGCCGAGAGGGATGTCGGTATCGGGGACGAATCTGTCGCAGACCGCGTGCGGGTATTCGTATACCGCCTCGGCTATCTCACGTCCGTCAACGGTCGAAACAAGCAAAGCTCTGCCAGAGAGCGAGCCGAAATCTATTCCAAGTGTGTATTTCATAAAAATCCTCCGTAGAGCTACAGTAACTATATTATATAATATAAAAGGAAGAATGTCAAAAGAAATATCAATGATTTAAAAGTTTTTGAAAAGAGGTGGTACGGGGGAGAAAAACATTTTGAAAAAAGTTTTTCTCCCCCGAATAGCACAAACATTTTTTCAAAAAAATCTTGACAAGGGGGAAAAGATTGTGTATAATAGTGTATGTTGCCCAAAAATGCCGCGAAAAAGGAGGGTGTATATCGAATGACACTTGATATAAGACCTGTTTTGCGCGGTGAGGTAAGCTCGCTCGAGCTTGACTTCACACTCACTCCCGAACCTGTCGAGAGGGTGCATTTTGCAAGCGACGCGCATTTTATCGGAAAGGTCACCGACAATGCCGGCTATATTCGGCTCACGCTTCGCGCCGAATTGCCCTATGACACAGAGTGCGACAGATGCTTAGCTCCCGTCCACGGAGTATTCGCGCTCCAGATCGAAAAGACGGTCGTGCCGGAGGGAACGCT
>JAZNZQ010000080.1:0-3402 GCA_045595035.1 Eubacteriales bacterium
CGGGTAGCAAGTAACCATTGCATGGCTGGCAGGCCAATAAAAAGTGCACCCCGGCACCGCCGGTAGTATTAGGGCTATGTCCGAAAATGAAATACCCCCGCTATGCGGGGAATTTTTATTATAAAACAAACGCACCGAAAAACAAGATTTATTTTTTATTTAATATATTATCAGAAAATACAGATGCTTTCATAAGATCCTCCGGAGCTACACCGAGGGCATCGGATATATTGTAGAAAATCTCCAAAGAAAACCCTTTGGCAAGTCCGGGTGCTTCAATAGAGCTTAAAAGAGAACGGCTTATTTCTGCTTTTTCAGCAAGTTCTTCTTGTGAAAATCCTCTAACCTTGCGAAGCGTTGATATGGCAATTCCGAGTTGTATAAATCTGTCTCGGTTCTTGAAAGAAACCTCTTTGATCATCGCGTTTTCCCTGCTTTCAAAATCATTACGAAAATATTATACTTTGCGGTACAAATTTTATGTAGTATGTACATGTGAGCTATTGACTTGTTTTGTGAGCAATGATATAATTACAATAGCAAATGACTTTATATATAAGCAAAAATCAAAGAGGTGTGAGCAAAAATTGAAATATGAACTTTATTCTTACAGTTACATGAACGACGAAGATTATTATGATTTGGAGTTTACGACTAACAGTTTGAAAAAAATAGAAAAATATATTAAACGTTTCCCTGAGAACATGTGGCTATACATAGACAACACGGGAGATACATACGCAAAATTCGGCTTTTCGGAAAAAGAATTGAAAAGTTTGATATTGCCATGCAAGAAAAAGAAATATTTCAGTAAGATACATATAAAAAACGGAGATATAAAAAGATTTATACGTGATTTTGACCGCGCGCAACAAAAAGCCGAGAAAGAAAGTGACAAGCTCTGTGCGCGGGTAGTGCGAAAAAAGAAGATGATAAAGCGAAAAAAGTAATTGGATATTTGTAAAACGCAAAGGAGATACCTCGGTGTCTCCTTTGTTTTTTTCTTATTTTACAACGGATCAAATATCAAAAAAAGTTATCGCGAAATTTCTTTTATCCGATAAAATATAGGTAGACAATGGATAATATTTGTGATATAATTATAAAATAGGTAAAATAGACAATTTATGCAAAAAAGGTGATGACCTATATGAAGATATTCAATCTTTACAGCGGTTCGTGGCGTTCAAACTGCTATCTGCTTGCCGATATGGAAGCGGGTGAGGCGGTGCTTATCGACCCGAGTGAGGATGCGGGGCGAATAGTCGGTTTTGCCGAGTCGCACGGAGTGAAGATAGTACAGATACTTCTCACGCACGGTCACTTCGATCACATTCTTTCACTCGATGCTCTGCGTACTCTTACAGGTGCGCCGATGGCTATGCATGGGGAAGATGCCGAATGCTTGTCCGACCCGAGCAAAAGTGCGTTCGATCTCGTCGGCGGGAATGGGGTTTTTAAAGCTCCCGAAAGGATATTGCGCGACGGCAGTATCGTAGAACTTGCGGGGCATAAGATAAGGGTGATACACACCCCGGGACACACGAAGGGCTCTTGCTGTTATGCGGTAGGCGATCGTCTGTTTACCGGAGACACGCTTTTTGTCGGCGGGACAGGCAGATGCGACCTGTACGGCGGAAGCTACAGTGAGATGCGGCGCTCGCTTGAAAAGCTCTCGAAGCTTGAGACCGATTATAAGATATATCCGGGGCACGGCGAGAGCGGACGGCTAATGGAAGAAATAAATAATAATATATAAACGGAGAGACAAAAATGGACTTTAACTATCTTGCAGAATTACTTTTTCCGAACATAAAGACGACACCCGAGGATATTGAGGCGAGATATCCGAGACGTGAGCTTCCCGAGGGAGCGAAGGTCACAAGATTTGCACCAAGCCCCACGGGATTCGTTCACTTCGGCGGACTTTTCCCCTCGACGGTTGCCGAGAGACTTGCGCATCAGTCGGGCGGTGTGTTCTACCTTCGAATCGAGGATACAGATGCAAAGCGTGAGGTCGAGGGCGCGGCAGAGGGACTTATAAAGACACTCGCTCGCTACGGAATCGAGTTTGACGAGGGAGCTATCCTTGATGAAACCGGCAAGATCTCCGACAAGGGCGCATACGGACCCTACAAGCAGAGCGCGAGAGGTGAGCTATATCAGACCTTTGCAAAGCAGCTTGTCCGTGAGGGTAAGGCGTACCCCTGCTTTACGACCGAGGAGGAGCTTGACGAGCTTCAGCAGCTTGACAAGAAGGCGGAGATAAAGAACACCGACTGGCAGGCAGAGGCAGAGAAGAGAAGAGCAGAGATGCTCGCTCGCAGAAGCTTCACCATCGAGGAGGTCGAGGAGCATCTTCGCGCGGGACATCCCTTCGTTATAAGAATACTTGCCGACGGCGACGTTGAGAAAAAGGTCAAGTTTACCGACCTTGTAAAGGGCAATATCGAGATCCCCGAGAATGACGAGGATTTCGTGCTTCTCAAGTCGGACGGGATCCCCACATATCACTTCGCACACGCGGTCGACGATCATCTTATGGGAACGACACACGTTGTACGCGGTGAGGAATGGCTCCCGAGCTTGGCAAAGCATCTCCAGCTTTTCAGATACCTCGGATTCAAGCTTCCCAAGTATATGCACATATCGCAGATCATGCGTCTTGACGAGAACGGCAACAAGAAGAAGCTCTCGAAGCGCGATATGGGCGCGAACATGGACGATTACACAAGAATGGGATATTGCCCCGAGGCGGTCTGCGAGTACGTTATGACACTTCTCAACTCCAACTACGAGGAGTGGCATATGCAGAACCCCGACAAGCACTACAAGGAGTTCCCCTTCAACATCAAGAAGATGTCGGTGTCGGGATGCCTCTTTGATTTCAATAAATTGAACGACGTTTCAAAGAACGTCATCTCCAAGATGGGCGCGGCAGAGGTCACCGAGAAGGTCACCGCTTGGGCGACAGAGTTCGATCCTGCATTCGGCGCGGCGCTCTGTGCTGACAAGGAATTTGCCGAGAAGATATTTGCTATCGGACGCGGCGGCAAGAAGCCGAGAAAGGACCTTGCTACCTGGGCTGATTCGAAGCCCTATATGGGATTCTTTTACGATGAATTCTTCACCGTCGAGGACAAGTATCCCGATAATTTCGACGTTGCCGATATCAAGGCGACACTTGCAAGATTTTCCGAGACCTATGATGAAAATGATGACATGAACACTTGGTTTGACAAGGTAAAGGCAATTGCGGACTCGCTCGGATTTGCCTCCGATATGAAGGCGTACAAGGCGGATCCCGCGGCATTCAAGGGCAATGTTGCAGATATCAGCATGTTCATTCGCGTGGCTGTCACGGGCAAGCAGAATGCGCCCGACCTCTACACGGTAATGCAG
>JAZNZQ010000081.1:0-14694 GCA_045595035.1 Eubacteriales bacterium
CTCAAGGATGCTATCAAGCCCAACCTTGTACAGACACTCGAGAACACACCCGCGATCATGCACGGCGGACCTTTTGCAAACATCGCTCACGGATGCAACTCGGTCCAGGCAACAAAGCTTGCGCTCAAGCTTGCCGATTACACTATCACAGAGGCGGGCTTCGGTGCTGACCTCGGTGCCGAGAAGTTCCTTGATATCAAGTGCCGTTTTGCCGGACTTCGTCCCGACTGCGTTGTTATCGTTGCGACCATCCGCGCGCTCAAATACAACGGCGGTGTTCCCAAGACAGAGCTTACTGCAGAAAACGTTGAAGCACTTAAGGCGGGCATCGTAAACCTTCAGACTCACATTGAGAACATGAAGAAATACAACCTCCCCGTAGTTGTTGCCATAAACAGATTCCATACAGATACAGACGCAGAGATCGCTTGCATCAAGGAATTCTGCGAAAATATGAATGTTCCTGTTTCGCTTGCCGAGGTATTTGCAAAGGGCGGCGAAGGCGGCATCGACCTTGCAGAGAAAGTATGCTCTATCATAGAAAAGGACGAGGCAAACTACGCTCCGCTTTATGATGAGAAGCTTCCCATCAAAGAAAAGCTCGGCATCATCGCACGCGAGATCTACCGCGCAGACGGAGTTATCTTCACAGCGGCGGCAGAAAAGGCAATAAAGGATATCGAAGCGCTGGGCCAGGACAAGCTTCCCGTTTGCGTTGCAAAGACACAGTATTCTCTCTCGGATGACCCGACAAAGCTCGGACGTCCCTCCGGATTCAAGATGACAGTCCGCGATGTCAAGCTCTCTGCAGGCGCCGGCTTTGTAGTAGCACTCACAGGCGACATCATGACAATGCCCGGTCTTCCCAAGGTGCCCGCGGCTAACAAGATAGACATCGACGAGAACGGAAACACGGTAGGACTTTTCTGATATCATGTCAAAGTTATTCGACATTATAACAAACAACGAAAAAGAAACGGCAGAACTCGGTGCATCGCTTGCAGAGAAGATAATAAGTGATGCATCTCTGCCAAAGTATATTGCCTTTTGCGGAGACCTCGGCGTGGGCAAGACCGTATTTATACGCGGCTTTATCACACGCCTTTCTCCCGGTGCGAAGATCTCAAGCCCGACCTACAGCATCGTGCACGAATACCGCGACGGTGTTCTTCCGATATATCATTTCGATATGTACAGAATATCGGATGACGATGACCTGTATTCGATCGGATACTATGAATACATAGAAAAGAACGCGGTCTGCCTTGTTGAGTGGAGCGAGAATATCGACTATGCTCTGCCCGACTCGTACATCCGCGTAACAATATCAAAGACCTCGCTTGATACTCCCGATACGAGAGCTATCACGGCAGAGGTCGTATGATCGAGGAACAACATGAAAATACTTGCTTTTGACAGCACCGCTACCTCAATGTCGGTCTGTCTTACAGAGGATGAACATCTTCTCTCTCTCCACGTAGCAAACACGGGACTGACACACAGCGAGACTCTGCTTCCCGCAATCGTGCACATGCTCTCACAGACATCTCTTTCGGTGTCCGATATCGACCTCTTTGCCTTCACGGCGGGGCCTGGGTCATTTACCGGCGTACGTATAGGTGCCGCGACAGTAAAGGGACTTGCATTCGCCGAAAACAAGCCCTGTGTTGAAGTATCCACCCTTGAAGCACTTGCAGAAGGACTTGCTTGCTTTGACGGCGTTATATGCCCGGTCATGAACGCAAGAAGGAATCAGGTCTACACGGCCACCTTTAGGTCGGCAGACGGCAAAACAGAACGCCTCACTCCCGACAGAGCGATATCCATCTCTGAGCTTGAAGATGAGCTTATATCAATGTCGCCCGACTCGCTGTATCTTTGCGGAGACGGCTACGGGATCACACTTGACGGCTTCAAGCAAATAAAACCAAAGAACACTCCCGAGCTTCTTCGCTACACAAACGCATATTCGGTCGCAATTTGTGCGAAAAGAGCATTTGAGCGCGGTGAAGCAAAGGATGACAAGTCAATTACACCTACATATTTGCGCCCCTCACAGGCAGAACGCGAGCGCAACGAGAAAAAAGGAGAATAATATGAAGATCGTAATCGGTTCGGACCACGCAGGTTACAACCTCAAAAATAAAGTAATAGCACACCTCAAGGAAAATGGATACGAACCCATGGACGTCGGAACTTATTCATCCGACAGCTGTCATTATCCCGATTATGCGGCAAAGGTCGCAGAAGCGGTATCAAGCGGCGAATATGAGCGCGGAATCCTTGTTTGCGGCACGGGCATCGGAATGTCTATGGCGGCAAACAAGCACAAAGGCATTCGCGCGGCATGCTGCTCCGACACGTTCAGTGCACGTCTCACAAGAATGCACAACGATGCAAACGTTCTCTGCTTCGGAGAGAGAGTAGTCGGTGAGGGCCTTGCGTGCGATATGGTCGATCTTTTTATAACAACAGAATTTGAGGGCGGTAAGCACGCCCTTCGCGTAAACATGTTCATGGAAAAGGAAAACGAAAAATGAGTGAGACGTCAAACAAGATATCCGATCTTTTCCGTGCCGCCATGGGCAAATTCGATTCCAGACATTTCACCTCGGCAATAATCGTTGCGGGCGGAAGCTCTACGAGAATGGGCGGCGATACGACAAAGCAGATGCTTGAGCTTTCGGGTATTCCTGTGATCGTCCGTACTCTTCTTGCATTTGAGAAAAACGAATATATAAATGAAATAATCGTTGTGGCAAAAGCGGACGAGGTAGACATCTACAAGAACTTTAAACAAAGATATAATATCACTAAGCTCACTTCAGTTACAGTAGGCGGTGCCACACGGCAGGAATCGGTCCTTAACGGATTTGAGAAAATATCCGATAAAGCCGACTTCGTTGCCATCCACGACGGTGCACGGCCTTTTGTTACCGACAAAACAATCGAGGAAAGCATACGTGCCGCATACAAACACAACGCCGTTTGTGTGGCTGTCAAGGCCCGCGACACAGCAAAGTATGCCGACTCAAAGGGCTATATCGACCACACGGTCGACCGTGAATTTCTTTGGAACGCGCAGACTCCTCAGGTGTTCAAAGCAAATCTTTACCGTGCGGCCGCATATTCCGCAAAGGAAAAGGGCATCACCGCGACCGACGACGCTATGCTCTGCGAGCTTGCGGGCTTTCACGTGAAGCTTGTTGAGGGTTCGGAGGAGAACATAAAGATAACGACCCCGCACGATCTTGAGATCGGCGAAATGATCATAAAAAAGCGAGGCGAAGCAAAATGAGAATAGGACACGGATACGACGTTCACCGTTTTGCACCCGAGCGAGACTTGGTTCTCGGCGGTGTCAATATCGACTATGAGCTTGGACTTCTCGGTCACTCGGATGCCGACGTGCTCGTTCATGCTATAATGGATGCCGTTCTCGGCGCGCTCGGCGAGCGTGATATCGGATATCATTTTCCCGACAGCGATCCAAAATACAAGGGTATCTCAAGTGTACTTCTTGCGCGCGAGCTTCTACCGCTTTTAAAAAAGACAAATATGAGCATCTCGAACATCGATGCAACAATTATCGCACAGGTCCCCAAGCTCGCTCCGTATATTATACAAATGAAGGAAAATATTGCATCAGCTTTCGGCATATCCCCCTCGCAGGTCAATATAAAGGCCACGACCGAAGAAGGGCTCGGCTTTACGGGAGAAAAGCTCGGTGTTGCCGCGCATGCGGTTTGCTTACTTGAATAAAAACCGCCCCGCATAAAGCGAGGCGGCATTACAGCACCGATATCCTGCATAAACAAAACGCACTTCCCTTTTCTTATACATCCCATGCAGGTTCTCGGCGGCGGACTTTAAAACCCACGGCAAAACGCTTTGCCTATTACTATAATATGGTTCACGAAATTATCGGTCACTTTGGCGTATCGGCGCTTTTTAAAAAGGAGAATTAAAACGAACCGATATTTTTCACATACGTACTCAAAAGTAAATTTTTAGAATGAAAAATTTTTTATTACAGAAAGGCAAATATCATGATCTACATTTCCCCTTCGATGCTTTCGGCGGACTTTTCCGACCTTGCAAACAGTATAAAAAAGGTTGAGGACGGAGGAGCAGAATATCTCCACCTTGACGTTATGGACGGTGCATTCGTGCCCAACATCAGCTTCGGTCCCTGCGTTATCGCATCTATTCGAGACAAGAGCAAGATGGTCTTTGACGTTCACCTTATGATAAACGACCCCATCCGTTACATCGACGACTACGTTAAAGCGGGCGCTGACATCATCACCATACACTATGAGAGCTGTGCAGATCCGCTTGCAACGATTGAATATATCAAGAGCAAGGGCGTAAAGGCAGCGGTCTCCATCAAGCCCAAAACCAAGTCAGAGGAAATATTCGATCTTCTCGACAAGGTCGATATGGTGCTCGTTATGACAGTTGAGCCCGGCTTCGGCGGACAGAAGCTGATCCCAGAGACCCTTTCCAAGATCGCTGAGATCCGCCGCGAGGCAAACAAGCGCGGACTTACAGAGCTTAAGATCGAGGTCGACGGCGGCATCACCCCGGCAAATGTCGGCTCGCTTACAGAAAACGGCGCGGACGTTATCGTCGCCGGCTCCGCGGTATTCGGTGCGGCAGCCCCCGCAGAGGCGATCGCGGCACTTAAGGCAACAGGCAAAGCAAACCCCTTCAAGGGTTAAATCAAGTCAAAAGGCACGCATCTGCGTGCCTTTTTTGTTTTTATTTTAAAACATGGTTATCTGGTTTGTTTCGGAAAGAGTGTCGAGTACGCCGTTCTTGCGAAGGATGTCAATTACGCTCTTACTGAGCTTAGCGCGTATCTGGAGATCCTCGACCGAGAATATCTCTGCCTCGTTTCTCGCTTCAATGATATTCTGTGCTGCAGTATCGCCAAGACCCGATATCGATGAGAAAGGAAGTCGCACCTTGCCGTTTTCGGGAAGGAACGCGCTTGCATCGGAGCGGTTAAGGTCGACCGGCAAGAACTGAAGTCCTCTGTCAAGAAATTCCTTTACAAGAAGTAAGATAGAGTGAGTTTCGGCTTCCTTTGCAGTCGCATCATTTCCCTTGTCCTCGATATCCTTCATCGCGCGTGCAACAGAAGCTTTTCCGCCCATAACTATCTCGGCATCAAAGCCGCCGGGCGCAACCGTCAGAAACGCGGCGTAGAATTCAAGGGGATAATAGACCTTATACCATCCGAGACGTATCGCTGACATAACGTATGCGGCGGCGTGCGCCTTCGGGAACATGTATTTTATCTTCTTACACGAGCTGATGTACCAATCGGGCACACCGTGCTCAAGCATAGCAGACTCGTACTCGGGTTTGAGTCCCTTACCTTTACGCACGTCCTCCATTATCTTAAACGCCATGCCGTTATCAAGTCCGTAACGTATAAGATAAAGCATGATACTGTCACGTGTTCCCACTACCTGCGAAATATCACAGACGTTGTTCTTGATAAGATCCTGCGCGTTGCCGAGCCATACGTCGGTACCGTGAGACAGACCCGATATCTGAAGTAAGTCTGCAAAATTCTTTGGCTTCGCATCTACAAGCATTTGCTGAACGAACTTTGTACCAAACTCGGGAAGACCGTACGTTCCTACCTCTCCGTCCTTATGAGGAAGTCCGAGAGGGGCTACCGATTGGAATAGCTCATACACCTTTTTATCGTTCATGGGAACATCCATAACGCTTGTGTTGGTGTAGCGTTCAAGCATCTTGTACTTTGTCGGCATATCGTGTCCAAGCTCGTCAAGCTTAAGTATGGTATCGTGCAGATACGAGAACTGAAAGTGAGTCGTAATAATGTCCGAGTCGGCTTTGTCGGCGGGATGCTGTACAGGCGTGAAATCATATATATCATATTCACGCGGAACAACGATGATACCGCCCGGGTGCTGTCCCGTCGTTCTCTTGACACCGACGCACTTGCTCTTGAGCCGCTCTATTTGCGCTTTGTTTAGCGATACCTGCTTGTTCTCAAGATATTTGACAACGAAGCCGTATGCCGTTTTATCGGCAAGCGTACCTATCGTTCCCGCACGGAAGACGTTATCCTCACCGAAAAGCTCTTCTGTATACTTATGTACGCGTCCCTGAACGTCGCCCGAGAAGTTAAGGTCGATATCGGGTGATTTGTCACCGTAAAATCCGAGGAAGGTCTCGAAGGGAATGTCGTGCCCGTCGTTGCACATCTTCGTGCCACACTCGGGACAGTTTTTATCGGGAAGATCAAATCCCGAGCCGACCGTTCCGTCGGTGATAAACTCGGAATGCTGACACTTCGGGCAATAGTAATGCGGAGGCAGAGGATTTACCTCGGATATACCCGCCATCGTAGCAACGAATGACGAGCCGACCGAGCCACGCGAGCCGACGAGATATCCCAAGCTCTCGCTGTACGAAACGAGCTTCTGCGCGATCATATAAAGAACGGCAAATCCGTGCTTTATAATAGAATCAAGCTCCTTTGAAAGGCGGTTTTTAACAAGCTCGGGCGGATCCTCGCCGTACATTGAATGCGCTCTTTCCCAGCACATTCTCTGAAGATCCTCTTCCGCGCCCTCCATCTTCGGGGTGTATGTTCCCTTAGGGATAGGACGTATCTCCTCTATCATATCATTTATGAGGTTGGTGTTTGTTACAACGACCTCATATGCCGTCTCCTCACCGAGATAAGCAAACTCGGCGAGCATCTCATCGGTCGTACGGTAGTAGATACCGACGTCGCGGTCGGCATCCGAGAATTTCATGCTTGCAAGAAGGATCTTTCTGTATATCTCATCCTCTTCGTTCAAGAAATGAGCATCGCAGGTCGCAACGACCGGCTTGCCCGATTTTCTTCCAAGCTCCACTATACGCCTGTTAAGATTGCGGAGTCCCTCGTCATCTGCAACTCTTCCCTCGTTCACAAGGAATCGGTTGTTACAGATGGGCTGGATCTCAAGATAGTCGTAAAACTCGCATATTTTTAATAGCTCATGCTCGGGCTTATTCTCAAGCAACGCACTAAAAAGCTCTCCCGCCTCACATGCTGAACCGATTATAAGTCCCTCTCTGTGGGCTTCGAGTATCGTCTTTGGAATACGCGGCACACGCTTGAAATAATTGAGATATCCCATCGAAACAAGCTTATAGAGATTCTTAAGTCCGACCTTGTTCTTTACGAGAATGATCTGATGGTAGGTCTTAAGCTTGAGCGGGTCGGAATGCTCGCTCATCGATGCGATCATGTCGGCAATGCTGTACACGCCTTCGTTTTGCATCTTCTCGGCCATCTTATTGAAAATGAGTCCGAGCATCTCGGCATCGTCGCACGCTCTGTGGTGATTGAAATTTCCAAGTCCGAAATAATCGGCAAGATTATCAAGCTTATGACGCTTAAGCTCGGGATTAAGATATCTTGAAAGTGCAACCGTATCAAGATAAGGATTGGCAAACGGAAGCCCGCATTCGTCCGCCGCCGCACGAATAAAGCTTATATCAAAGTTTGCATTGTGAGCGATAAGCAGTCTGTCACCGCAAAATTCAAGGAATTCGGGCAACACCTTATCTATCTCGGGAGCATCAGCTACCATCTCATCGGTAATCGACGTAAGCTTCACTATCTCCTCGGGTATCGGCACCTTCGGATTCACAAATGTGTTGTATCTATCGATTATTTCGCCGTTTTTGACTATGACCGCACCGATTTCGGTTATCTTGCAGTTAAGAGGGGACAGACCTGTGGTCTCTATATCAAATACGACAAATTCCTCGTCAAAGGTTGCCTCGCATTCGCCGAAAACAGCTCTTGAGGTATCGTCAACGTAATATGCTTCAAGGCCGTATATTACCTTGATCCCACCGAGCTTTTCCGCAGCAAGCATCGCCTCGGGGAATGCCTGTACGTTGCCGTGGTCGGTTATCGCAACTGCGGGATGTCCGAACTGTATAGCCGTCTTAATAACCTCATCCGGCTGCATAACGGCATCCATCGTGGACATAGCGGTGTGAAGATGCAGCTCAACACGCTTCTTTTCGGCGGTGTCCTTGCGCTTTACCTTAGCTATTTTAGCGATAGCATTGTAATAGAATACTATCTCATCATCAAATTTATCATATTTTGAGTACCCGAGAATAGCAACGACAGTGCCATCCTTCATCTTACCCGCAAACTCTTTTGCCTCGTCTGCAGGAAGCGATGTCTTGACCGAAATTGCACCGTCACCGTCGGATACACAAAAGCTTATATTGACCTTATCTCCTCGCCTGCTTTCACGCTGGTTGAATTCATAGACCTCGCCCATAATGACAAGACCTCTTTCGGGATTCACAATATTTCTTATGGGAGTGGGATTCGTAAGATCAAATTCCATTCCCACTATGTACTCGGGCGAGGATATATCAAATTTTGTCTTGCCTATCCGGCATACGTTCCCTTCAACTGTCGGCGTAACGTCCCACTTATTAAGCGACTGTACGCGAGGAAGCACTACCTTTTCCTCGGAAGTCTCACTCTCGGCTTCGGGAGCGGCTCTGCGGGATATCTCGCTGTCGTAAGAAATATTCGCATCCTTTACCATTTTGTCAAGGCACTCTATATCGCGTGTGTATACCTCGGACATCGTGCGAACGTTCTCGGTCTCGGACACGATCTCGACGGTATACGTAAGTCCGAATTCGCTCTTGATTATTTTCGAGATAACGTCGTTTGTATTACCGTTGTAAAGAAGCCGGATACCGCCGTTTGAAAAGGGTATCTTTATCTTTATATTCTTGTCCTCAAGCGTATAGGTGCAGTTGCCGAAAAAGCCCTTTGACACTATTCCTATGCGCTCGGTCTCAACGAGTATCTCGGCTATGTAATCGTATTCAAAAAGCTCGGGAGGATATTCGGGAAGGATACGCACGGAATTCAGCTCATACGCGCTCTCGATCTCCCTCTCAAGCTGATAAAGCTCGGATTTTTTTATTATCTTCGGGAATGCCGCCTTCACTTCGAGCATTTTCTTTTCCTTGTCCGCGCGAAGTTTATAGTCGGTCGCAGAAAGGAGTATATTTCTGTTTCTTTCGCTCGGTATATACTTACAAAACACGCAAACAAGATCCTTTTTGCTCATTATACTCCCTCCCTGTCATTTGTAATATTTCCGTTTCCGCTTATCGGTATCATCTCACCGAGATAAGTTGGCTCTGGTAGGACTATAACGGTGAAAAAGTCCTTTATTCTTGCCGCTGCCTCTCTTAAAGAGAAGTATTCCTGTCCTCTGTATGTACGAAGGTCGGACGAAACGCCGTATGCATCAAGTCCGAGCATCTTTGCGACGTAAAGCGCACGGTATAAATGATAGCCCTGCGTTATCACGACTATCTTTTTAGCGCCGAAGATCTCCTTTGCCCGATAGAGAGATTCATAAGTAGAAAAACCCGCGTGATCCATAAACACGTCTTCCGAGGAGATTCCCCTTAGAAGTGCGAAGTCCTTCATCGTGTTGACCTCGTCGTATCCTTCTCTTCCGTGGTCTCCGCTCATAAGAAGCTTTTCTGACGCTCCCGCTTCATAGACCTCGATGCCACGAAGAAGGCGGTCCTCAAGCATATGGCTTGGAGTTCCGTCGTCTCTAACACCCGCACCGAGTACAAGGATGCAGTCGGCATCAAGCGCTGACGTCTCATCGACCGTGAGGATCCTGTCCTTTACGCTTGCTTTGACGTATGCATTGATCCCAAGCGCGGTCACACAAACAAGAACAAAAAGCAAAAAAAGCCCAAGGGCGAATTTCTTCGCCCTGCCGAGCTTCTTATTATTTGTTTTTAATTTGTTATTTCTTTTCATTTTCGGCTTTCATTTCAATAATTTCTTTTATTAGTGTATCTATTATGGAATCCTCGGGGATCTTCGAGATTATCTCACCTTTTTTGAATAGTACCGCCTCACCGATTCCGCCGGCAATACCAATATCGGCATCCTTTGCCTCACCGGGACCGTTTACCACGCATCCCATAAGAGCTACCTTTATCGGGAAGTCGCGAAGTCGGTTCATTTCTGCCGCGGCTTCAAAGTTGTGGACAAGTTCTATAAGATCTATCTTTGTTCTTCCGCAGGTCGGACAACAAACAAGGTCCATCCCGCGCTGTCCCTCAATGTTAAGCGCGCGTAAAATATCCTTTGCGCGGCCTATCTCAAGCACAGGCGATTCTGTAAGCGAAACGCGGACGGTATCACCGACACCGTCACAGATGAGAGAGCCGATACCTATAGCATTTTTGATCGTACCTGCAGCGGCACTTCCCGCCTCGGTAACGCCAATGTGAATAGGGTAAGAACAAGAGTCTGCCACTATCTTATTTGCCTTTATCATGTTGTATACATTGGAGGATTTGATCGATATCACGATATCGGTAAAGTCAAACTTTTCAAGAAGAGACACGTGATACATTGCGCTCTTTGCGAGAGCTTCGGGCGTGGGTGAGCCGTATTCTGTCAAAATATGCTTTTCAAGCGAACCGCCGTTGTCACCGATACGTATCGGCACACCGTTCTCTCGGCAAGCATCACATACCTCTTTTATCTTCCATTCGTCACCGATATTTCCGGGATTTATTCTGACCTTATCGACTCCGTTTTTCACACATTCAAGTGCAATTCGGTAATCAAAATGAATGTCGGCAACAAGCGGTATCTTTACGTCGGAGGACTTTATTACCTTTACAGTCTCTGCCGCCGCAAGATCCGGGACGGCTATCCTCACTATCTCGCATCCCGCCGCCTCAAGCTCACGTATTTGCAAAAGCGTGGTCTTAGCATCGTGTGTATCGGTATTTGTCATCGACTGTATACGGATGGGGTTAGTGCCGCCGAGCGCCGTATTGCCGATCCTTATTTCTTTGGTATTCCGTCTTATTTTATTATAATCCATACCGTGTACCTTTTTTATCCAATCAGTTTTACAATATCCTTAAAAGTAACGAGCAGCATAAATCCGAGCAGGATCACAATGCCCGCAAAGTGAACGTAGCCCTCATATTTGGGATCTACCGGCTTTCCTCTCACAAGCTCGACAAGCATAAATAGTATACGCCCTCCGTCGAGTGCGGGAAAGGGTATCAAATTGAAGATACCGAGATTCATGCTTATCATAACGGCAAGATTTAAAAGCGGCTCTATCCCGCTTGCCGCCGCTTCACCGATTGCTCCCGTAACGCCGACAGGTCCCGATACTGCATTCATTCCGAATCTGCCTGTTATGAGACCTACAAGCGACTCCCATATCATTTTAACGTTTGACCAGGATCTGTACGCTGAGTGCTTTAAAATATTAAGCGGTGTTTTCGCCTCTGCATAAACGTAAAAATCTGCCGAGCCGAACTCAATTCCGTCAGATGAGACCTTGGGAAAGGTTACTCCGTTAAGTGTTATTTTATTTCCGTCTCTTATGACCTTAAACTCAAGCGGCTCTGTTCCCTGCATCATTATCTCATAAATGAGTTCATCAAGAACGTGTATCTTTGTTCCGTTTACCTCTATGACTCTGTCTCCTACCTCGAGTCCGGTAGTACAGCTTATAGCATCGTCTGCAAAGCTGTGGATCGTAGTGGAGGCAAGATTATCCTGCGCTATTACTAACGCTACCGTTACTATCACACCAAGCAACAGATTCATCGTAGCTCCTGCCGCGGTTATTATAAGTCTTTGCCATACGGGCTTGTGACAGAGAGCATTCTCGTCGTCCGAATCCTCGTCCTCACCTACCATGCTGACGTATCCGCCAATGGGCAGAAGGCGAAGAGAATATACTGTATCGTATTTTTTTGATTTAAACGAGAAGAGCTTCGGACCCATTCCGATAGAAAACTCGTTTATCGGAACGTGAAACATTCTCGCAGATATAAAATGACCGAATTCGTGTATAAAGATCAAAAGCCCGAACACCAAAAGTGCTATCGGGATATACCATGCGGTATTTATCGTAAACACTCCTTTATTACTCTTTCTCTGGCTTCAATGTCACACGAAATAATGTCCTCAAGCGTCTTTATGCCCGCAGCAAAGCTCATATCGTCCATAGTCTTTGTGACGGCGCCGAATATATCATAAAAAGATATTTTATTTTTTAAGAAAAGACCGACCGCAGCTTCGTTTGCAGCATTTAGAACAGCGGGCATAGCGCCCCCTTCTTTTATCGCTCTGTGTGCCGCCGCAAAAAGCACGAAGGTGTCCCCGTCAACGTCATAGAAGCTGAGTTTGCCTATCTTAGCAAGATCAAGCTGCTCGGAAACACCGGGCAGTCTATCGGGATACGTAAGCGCATGCGCGATGCACATCCTCATATCGGGAATACTCATCTCCGCAAAGACGGTATTATCAATATATTCAACCATAGAGTGTATTATACTCTCTCTGTGAACAACGACGTCTATATGCTCCGAATCAACACCGAAAAGGTGTGCTGCCTCAATAACCTCAAGACCTTTGTTCATAAGTGTTGCACTGTCGACCGTTATCTTCGCTCCCATATTCCAGGTGGGGTGAGCAAGCGTCTGTTCAAGTGTGACTTTCTTTAACATATCGGTCGTATAACCGAAAAAAGGCCCCCCGGATGCGGTGAGTATAACACGCATGACCTCGTTCTTTTTTCCCGCAGAAAGGCACTGATATACAGCACTGTGCTCACTGTCGACAGGCAATATTTCTATTCCTTTTTCGCGCGCAAGTGCCATAACGATATCACCTGCAACGACAAGCGATTCCTTGTTTGCAAGTGCAAGCTTTTTTTTGTTTTCAAGAGCAGTGATCGTGGGCATAAGACCGGCCTTACCAACGATGGAATTAAGCACAGTGTCAGCACCGCACTCCTCTATCATCCGACATATTCCCGTCTCACCCGAATAGACCCTTGTATCGGTATCCGCAAGCGCGATCTTAAGCTTCTTTGCTGCGCTCTCGTCTGCCATCGCACAATACTTTACCCCGAATTCGCGCACCTGCGCCTCTACTGTATCCGCGTTTGTATTTGCGCTGAGGGCAGATAACTTTATATTATGATGGCGTACGATATCGATCGCCTGCAGTCCTATAGAGCCGGTCGAGCCAAGCAGAGCCAATGATTTTGTATTCATAAAAAATCTTCCTTAAGCAAATAGAGTGGTAAAACTTACAACTATAGAGATCATAATAAAAAGGAATGGAGATACGGCAAGCATACTGTCAAATCTGTCCATAACTCCACCGTGTCCCGGAAGCAGTTTGCCGTAATCCTTTATGCCAAACTGACGCTTGATTATCGAAGCAATAAGGTCACCGAGCTGAGAAACAAGAGACACGATGCCGCCGAAAATAAGCATGGCGATATAATTGGGTACGATATTGTATATCTTGGATATAATAAATCCGTAAAGAGCAAATCCGAGCATCGTGAAAAGAATGCCGCCTACCATTCCCTCGACCGTCTTTTTGGGGCTGACCTCGGGAATAAGCTTGTGACGGCCGAAAAGACGTCCGCATATATACGCGAATATGTCGCTCACCCATGCACCGATAAAAGGAAGAAGATATACGTACTTTCCTATTTTCTCCATATCACGCAAAAGGATGAGAGAAGTGAATGCAAATACGATATATGTGCAAAGCGAAGCCGCAAGCGCCGCGTCCTTTACAAGATATTTTCCGCGTGTCAGGACCGACAGCGCGAAAAGATAGAACATATATACAAATATTATTCCAAGCGAAACCGTGCCGAAAAGATAGACGTTTTCGATCATACGAGAAAGCAAAGGAATAAGCACGGAAACGGTATAAAACGGAATGCTAACTGCAAGCTCTTTGCGCTGACCGATACATCCGAGCATCTCATAAGCTGCTATGAAAGAAATAAGCGCAACAAATGCGACAAATACGTATGTATGAGAAAAACAAAGTATCGGTATGACAACAGCAAGACCCGCCACCGATGTTATTGTTCTTATTAACATAATTACTCCTTATAAAACCTTACCGAATTTGCGTTTTCTCGAATAGAAATTTCTCACCGCTTCATCAATATCTTTTTCGTCAAGATCGGGCCACAGCACGTCGGTAAAATAAAGCTCCGAATATGCCGATTGCCATAGCAAGAAATTAGAAAGACGCAGGTCTCCGCCCGTTCTGACGATAAGGTCGGGATCGGGGGATTCGTTTGTATATATATTTTCGGAAATATCCTTTTCCGTAACATTCGTTTTTCCTTGTTTGATAAGCTCATTAAATGCGTGAGCTATCTCCGCTCTTCCGCCGTAGTTAAGAGCTACGTTAAGTGTAATTTCATAGTCCTTTGACAAAGACTCAAGTCTGTCGATCTTTTTACGCACAGTATCGGAAAAAACCGACATGTCGCCGATCATGCGGTATCTTATCTTATTCTTCTCCGCATCCTTTGCACAGTCGTCAAGGTAAAAATCCAAGAGATTCATAAGCGCCTTGACCTCGTTTTCGGGACGCGCCCAATTTTCGGTCGAAAAGGCGTACACGGTCACGACCTCGATTCCAAGATCATGGCAGTGACGCAAAACACGGCGCAGATTCTTTCCGCCCTGCACGTGACCCTGTTCACGCACAAGACCTCGCTTCTCTGCCCATCTGCCGTTTCCGTCCATTATAAATGCTATATGCCGAAGCTTATC
>JAZNZQ010000082.1:0-4262 GCA_045595035.1 Eubacteriales bacterium
AAAATGTTTTTTGTTGTGGTATAATATCGTCTGTTGAAATACAGGGGTATAGCTCAGCTGGTAGAGTACCGGTCTCCAACACCGTGGGTCGCGGGTTCGAATCCTCCTGCCCCTGCCAAATAAAAATCCGCGTTCGTAAGAATGCGGATTTTTGTTTGTATTATTCATTATTCATTTTTCATTATTCATCATTCATTATTCCTTTTCCCCGCGCGGATTTTTAATGAAGAATGAATAATGAAACCGCTTTGCTAATGAATAATGAATAATTGAGGTGGCTTTTCGCTCTGGCGAAAACCATTTTTTATTAGATGTAAGTTTCCATCAGGATGGCCCGAACAGCGGAACTGATATTTCCAGAATCGGACCGGATTCGTTTAGCTTGTCACAGATCGGAACCTATCAGATCCTGTTTGAGGTGAGTGTGGATGAAGCCGGACAGCTTATTCTGACTCTGAACGGAGAGGATCTGGAATATACGGTGGTCGGCAGAGCTACAGGTGCTTCGCAGATCGTGGGCATGGCGATTGTTACGACTACTGTTACGGATTCGATCCTTACTGTTAGGAATCCTGCCGGCAATGCGGCTGCGCTTACTGTTACACCGCTTGCAGGCGGAACACGTCCTGTTTCTGCACATCTTGTGATCACGCAGATCGGCTGATTTTATATGGGGAAACCGACTTTTGCAGCCAAAGGCACATTTCTTTTTTGAAATGTGCCTTTTCTGTATGAGAAGATTGTTTTGTTTAAAAAACGCATAGATAAAGAAAAAAGAAAACACCATCAAGTCCAAAATTATGGGTTCGGATTTAAAAGGTGTTTTGAAAATGGCGGAGGGTGTGGGATTCGAACCCACGTGGGATTGCTCCCAAACGGTTTTCAAGACCGCCTCGTTATGACCGCTTCGATAACCCTCCGTGTGATATTAAGTTATAATTGTCGCTCATAAACGTCCCCGCTTCGATAACCAGGAGAAGCCAAGGAGACATTCTTATATGCAACAACGATAATATTACCACATTTTATTCTTAAAGTCAAGCAGAAAAAACTTTTTTTGCAAAAAATTTCATTTTACTATTGCAATTTATTTGGTTTTGTGATATTATAATTGTTGTTTATGTCCATATGTTGGACAAAGGGTTAAATTAAGTACAACTTACGGAGGATTATATAATGGAAATCGTACTTGGTATTCTTTTGCTCGTAGCAGCTCTCTTTTTGATAGTGGCAGTTCTTATGCAGTCCGGTAAGGCAAAGAACCTCTCCGGTACTATCGCAGGCGGTGCAGAAACCTTCTTTGGAAAGAGCAAGGGCTCGACTATCGACAAGAAGCTCTCCACGCTTACAACTATTGTTGCTATTGTATTCGTAGTGCTTGTTATTGTTGTTTTTGTTATCCAGGATGACAATGACCTCGCGGCTATTTACGACAGTCTTCTTACAGGCGCTCCTACTGAGACAACTGCAGCTCCCGGCGAGACAACTGCTGCTCCTGCAGAAACAACTGCGGCACCCGCTGAGACAACTGTTGCTCCTGCAGAAACAACGGCAGCTGCTGCGTAAAGTAGCTTTGGCTGATAAAGCAAATATAATACTTACACCGCTTTTGGATATAATATGCCCAAAAGCGGTTTGCTTTTTATCTTTGGAAAGGATAACGGAATTTTGAAAGAACAGATCAAAAAGGAAATAATCGAACTTGTCGAGGACGAGTTCTATATACCGCTTAAGCCGTCCGAGCTTCTTCGCTTTTTGGAAATTGACGGCAAGGATAGAGAGAATGCTTTTTACTTTGCTCTATCCGAGCTTGAGAATGCGGGATACATTGCTTTTACCAAAAAGGGAAAGGTGATGCTTGCTGAGCTTTGCGGCAGACTATCGGGTACTTTTCGCGGTACGTCGCGCGGCTTTGGCTTTTTTACCCCCGATGAAAACCGCGCGGGCATCACGGACGACGTGTTTATATCCTCCTCAAATACCGGAAGTGCAATAGACGGGGACCGTGTTGTCGTTCAGATAAGAAAAAACAAAGGTGACGCTCGCGGTGACAACGCAGAGGGAGAGGTCGTCGAGATACTTGAACGGGTACACAAGACGGTAATGTGTACATTTGAGAAAAAAGTGCGCACCTTTGGCGCGAAAAAGAAAAAGACGGTACCTGAATTCTACTTTGCGTATCCCGACAGCACAAAGCTTCCTTTTCGTGTGAGAATATCTCCGCGAGATGATCTTGGTGCGCGTGACGGTGACAAGGTGGAGGTGCTTTTGACGACATATCCGGACGGCGTGACGAAGGCGAGAGGAAAGATAGTACGCATCTTTGGAAATTCCGACTCCAGGGAGGCGAATTACAGTGCCATTCTTCATTCGCACGGTGTTCGTACCGAATTTCCCGATAATGTTATAGCAGAAGCAAAAAAGCGTGAGTCTGAGGAGCTTTCAACAGAGGGAAGAGTTGACTTGCGCGGTAAAACTATTTTTACGATAGACGGCGCGGATGCAAAGGATCTTGACGATGCTATATCACTTGAGATGGATGGTGATAAGTATCTGCTCGGCGTTCACATAGCCGACGTGTCGCATTACGTACGTGAGGGAAGTGCGCTTGATGAGGAGGCGTTCATTCGCCGCACCAGTATATATTTCACCGACAAGGTCGTACCTATGCTTCCGAAGGAACTCTCAAACGGAATATGCTCGCTTCACGGCGGCGTTGACAGGTACGCACTCTCGGCGACAGTAACGCTTGACAGAGAGGGGAATATCCTTGGCTGTGAGCTGTTTGAAAGCATTATAAATTCCTCTGTACGTGGGGTTTATTCGGAGATAAACGATATTATCGAAAAGGGAGGGGAGTCCGAGTTTTTCGAAAAATACGCGCATATATGGGACACGCTTGAGAAGATGAGAGAGCTTTACGCTATACTTGAAAGAAAAAGTGTTTCCCGAGGTGCGCTTGAGCTTGAGAGCAACGAGGCGAAGATCATACTTGACGGTAAGGGACATCCTGTTGATATAGTAAAAAGAGAACGCGGTGAGAGCGAACGGATGATAGAGCAGTTTATGCTTTGTGCAAACGAGGCGGTCGCAACCTGGCTTCATTGGCAGAGTATGCCGTGTGTGTACAGGATACATGAGGATCCGAATCCCGAGAAGATACAGGCATTTTCGGTATTTGCACATAATCTCGGTATTGACGTATCGCCCCTGCGTAAAAAGCAATTGCATTCGTCATCGCTTCAGAAAATCATGAACGACGCAAAAGAGAAGGACCTCGCATCGGTAGTCTCGAACGTTATGCTCCGTTCTCTTGCAAAGGCGAGATATTCGTCGTCAAACAGCGGGCATTTCGGTCTTGCAATAGATCTTTACTGCCACTTTACCTCGCCGATAAGAAGATACCCCGACCTTACCGTGCACAGAATAGTAAAGACGATACTTCACGGAAAAGCCGAGGAGGCAGTACTTGACCGACTTACAAAGTTCGCGGATGAATCTGCAAAGGCATCGAGTGAAAACGAGCTTCGCGCACTTTATGCCGAGCGTGATATAGAGGATCTTTATAAGGTCGTTTATATGGCGGACAAGGTCGGAGAAGAATTTGATGCGGTGATAAGCTCTGTCAATTCATTCGGTATGTTTGCGGAGCTTGAAAACACCTGTGAGGGTCTTATTCCTATAGACAGTCTTGAGGGCTATTACGATTATGATGAGAAAAACTTCAGACTGTCAAGAGGAAAAAGATCGTACAGACTCGGACAGGCGGTCAGAGTCAGAATAGAGGCGGCCGATATTGCGGCGGGCAAGATCGAAATGCGCCTGGTCGATTGATCATTTTGCGAAAACATAGCTCCCGTAGCTTGCTGTAATGACCTTTTTTTCTAAAGGCAGCTCGGACTCTTGGCCCTTGACACAAAAGTAGAGAGCGCCGCCCGAGGGATCTATGCCCATAAGCGCGTCGCGTGCGGCGTGCATTGTACGTTCGCTCGGTATGGCATCAAGCATATTTTCGCTGAAATGCGGCGAAAAGTTGAAGATAACAGATGCGATGTCGTCCGAAAAACGCACGTTGCTTTTGCGATTCAAGACGGTTGCACCTATCGACACCTGACACACATACGGTTCTTTTTCGGCAAGATCTGAGATGAACTTTGCAAGAAGGTCGCACTCAAGATCGTAAGCAATGCCTGCCGGGCGGAGTATAGAGATCGATGTTGGGATAACGTCTAAAGTCGGATCGTAGCCATGTCGTTCTGTGA
>JAZNZQ010000083.1:0-6483 GCA_045595035.1 Eubacteriales bacterium
GTGAAGAGAAGAAAGCAAAAGGGCTCCCTCCGGGAGGGAGCTGGCACCGAAGGTGACTGAAGGAGAGTGCGCGGAGGTCAAAACAAACAAAAAATAATAACCCGCGTTCTCCTTCCACCGCAAGCGGTCCCCCTTCCTCCCGGAGGGAGGCGTATATCAGCACTGTTCTTCGATTATAGATTTTACTACGTGATCAATGTATTTGCATACACCTTCAAAATTAGTATTGATCTGACGATTTGTAAAACGAATAACTTTCAAATTATAGCTTTCAAGTATTTCCGTACGAAAATCGTCTTTCTTTCTTCCGTCCTTTGTGAAGTGTCCCGAACCGTCGATTTCTATTATCAATTTCGCTTTATGACAGTAAAAATCTGCTATAAAATTGTCGATTGCCTTTTGACGTTGAAATCTTATTTTATATTTCGATAAGAAATCATACCACAGGTGGTTTTCTTGCGGTGTAGCATTTTTGCGCAGATTCTTGGCAAGAGTAATGTTTTTGTCGTTGTAATCAAGTGACATAGTTTATAATTATGTGTTTTATATCATTTTTACCGTTTCCTCTAACGGCTTTCTGTCAGTGTGGCGGGGAGAGGGAGCCGATGCGTCGCTTCCGTCGGCATAACCGAGAGGGAGCAGGCAGTATGGGGTCACATCCTCGGGCAGATCCATTACGGCGCGGAGCTTTTCGGGGTCAAAATAGCACACCCAGGTGCTTCCAACACCGACGTCGGCCGCCGCGAGCATCATTTGCGTGACGGCAATAGAGAGGTCCATCTCGGCGCTGTTGTGACCCGAGTAGGGATTTGTCCAGGCAGTATCCTTTTTCGCACAGCATACAAGCACGGTCGAGGAACCGAAGGGACGGTAAACGTTGTCGTGTATCGCGGTAAGAGTTGCCTTGTCCTCGACAACGTATATCATCTGCGGCTGAAGATTCTTTGCGGTGGGCGCGCATCTTCCCGCCTCGAGGATATATTCGAGCTTTTCTCGCTCGATCTTTTTATCCGAAAACGAGCGCACCGAATAGCGGCTCTTTGCAAGCGTTAAAAAATCCATGATAATGTCTCCTTATTTTTTAAATTTTCTTATCCAAGAAAGAATGTCGTCATATTTCATGCTTCCCGCGGCGACCGACAGTCCAAGCTCGACGACGTCTTCATTTTCGGGGGATATTTTTATCCCCTCGGCTTCAAGGAAGGTGAGCATAATGTACACGCCGATGCGCTTGTTTCCGTCGACAAATGCGTGGTTGGAAATAAGCGAGTATCCGATCCTTGCCGCCTTTTCTTCCTTTGTTTTATATAGCTCCTCGCCGTCAAACGTTGCATATGCGCTCTCGAGTGCACTTTCAAGCAGTCCGAGGTCGCGTACACCGACTCCGCCGCCCGTTTCCTCGGCGATCATCTGATGGAGGAGAAGCACCTTGTCACTGTCAAATTTGATCATTTTGCAAGCTCCTCAAATGCTTTCCTGTATTTTTTCATCACTCTTTTTGCGGCAACCTCTATCTTTTCGTCATCGCTCAGCTCCAGATAATCACCCGATTCAAGGTCGACAAGCAAGAATTTCGGCTTGTTGTTCTTGAAGATGACCGCACGTCCGTTTTTTTCGGCAAGCCGTGCCACCTTTGAGAAGTTTTGATTTGCCTCACTCATGCTGGATATGGTATTTGTGTCGATGTTCACAGTATACCTCCTAATATTTATTGTATAAATATATCCTAATAATTTTATTATATACCTTATTTGCCTTATTGTCAACATTTTTTACTTTTGTCATACTATAATACCGAGGAGCAAAAAGCTCCAAAAACAAAAAAGGAAATAAAGGTATATATATGAACAACTGTCTTTGCAATCTTTTTGACGACAACGCGCTCTGGATCCTCATCATCGCTCTCGTTCTCATTTTCTGCTGCTCCTGCAACTGATGCGTGAAAAAAAGCTCCCCTCTCGGGGAGCTTTTTTCTTACTTAAGAACCTTGAGGAATGCGAGTACAAGTATTACGATACCTGCAACTACCCAGATCTCAACGATGGTGCTTATGATTCCGAGAACCCAGCCGATAAGAAGACCGACGAGCGGGATCCAAACCGTAAGAAGTCCTGCAAGGGCGATAAGAGCGCCTGCGAGTGCACCGATGATGACGTAAAGAATGATGCCGATGATAAGGTCGGCTACCGAGCCCGCCTTTTTAAACGAAAGCGGGAAGATTTTCTGAAGCATTTCCATAGTAAAAACTCCTTTGATGTTTTGATACAATAATAATATCACAAAAGGAAAAAAATTACAAGATTTTTTTTGATCTGTAATTATACTTTTTCAAGCCAGGAATGCATCACGTTCACGCAACCGCCGTTATACGAGTCGGAATACTGTAAGAGCACTCTGTCCCCTATAACTATATTGTTTGAGTAATAGCAAAGCTCCTTGTTCGGCTCAATGGCAAAGCCCTCGTCCCAGTTCACTCCGTCCGATGAGGTGTAGAGCATAAAGCCGCGACCGCACGAGCCGCGCCCGTGAAGGATGAACTGTCCGTCCCAGAGCGCCGTCTGCGGATTTCTGATACCCTTTTCAAGATAGCAACGACCTCCCTCGGTCCAGCTGATGCCGTGGTCATAGCTTATCATATAGTCCATGTTGACCTCGTCGGCACGGTTGTAGCAGTAGAATATGAGCGAGCCGTCGGGACGGAACAGGAGCGAGCCGTAGCCGCGGTTGAGAGTGTCGACGGGTATGGTCGATATGACACGGAAGGTCTTTCCATTGTCCGAGCTCTTGAATACGCGGTATACGTGGTCGGGAAGTCTGCCCGTCCAGTGGATCTCCGCATCGTTGCAGAACTGCACGACGTAGATATCGCCCTCGTACATGACCGCATCATAGATGCGTCCTGCCCAGGGGGAGAATTCCTTTGCCTCGCCCCAGGTGACACCGCCGTCGGAGCTTGTGACAAAATAGGGCGTGTAGAATGGCTCGGAGCATATCTCGTTGTAGGGCGAGTTGCGAAGGCAGAACACTACCACCGTGCCGTCGGGGCAGGTCACCGCCTTCTCGCAGGCGATCGTGAATTTTCCGTCAAGAAAGGAATCCCACGAGAAGGGGAAGGTGTTTATCTCGCCAAAGGTCTTTCCCGCGTCGAGCGAGCGGCGGTATTCGACCCAGCCGTACTGACCGTGTCCTCCGTTTCGCTTGGGTGAGACGTTCATATTGAATGCAAGAAGCTTACCCGGCTCATACTCGGTCATCGCGTGGCTCATATGTCCGCTTCTTTTTCTCGATTCGTTGTCAACGTATAGCTCGGGATCGCTTACGGTAAAGTCAAAAACTCTTCCTTTAACAAGCCGTTTCATATATTCACCTCATAGTTTCTCATTGATCTTGCAAGATGCGCGCGTACAAGCTCTGCCGCGCCGTCGGGATCGTGGGCTGTGAGCAGTCCTATCAGCTTTTCGTGCTCGTCGCATCCTATCTCGTTTGCATCCTTTGCCTTTGCCGCCGTCTCAAACATTTGAATGAGCATACTTCCGAGCGACGAGACGAACATTGAAAGAAGGGGATTGCCCGACGCCTCGGCTATGCGCGTGTGAAAGAGCAGATCCAGCTCGGCGCGGCGCCGTCCGTCAGCTTTTTTCATATCATTATTCAGCTCATATAGCGCTGCTATCTCATCCTCGCTTATATTCTCGGCGGCAAGACGGACGGCAGTCTTTTCAAGCGTGCATCTCAGTGTGAAAATGTCGAGCGCGCTTACGTTTTTTGCACGCGAGAAGCGCGATATCGTCTCTGTCAGCTTTTCGGGCGCGGGGTCGCTTACGTAAGAGCCGTCGCCGTTTCGGGACACGACGATACCTCTCTCGCGAAGAAGCACCAGCGCCTGACGGATGACAGGCAAGCTCACGTCAAAGACCTCTGCAAGCGCGTGCTCGGAGGGAAGCTTTCCTCTCAGCTCGCTCTTGTCCTGGAGTATCATCTCCTCAAGCTTTTTTGCCACTACCTCATATAAGCTCTCGCGTTTTATCTCAAAATCCATACTCATTTGCCGAATATCTCCTTGAACTGCGCTCTGTTTCTTGCCGATGCGCGAAGAAGGTAGTCGAAATCTCCTCCCGCGCTTATCATATTGCATCCGCGCTCGTACCAATATTTTTTGACCTCGATAGTGTCGGGACCGAGCGAAACTCCTACCGTCTTGCCCGCGCCCTTGATTATCTCGACCGCACGCTTTACAAGCTTTTGCGTATTCTCACCGAAGATGTCGCCAAGCTCGCCTATCGAGCCCGAGAGGTCCATCGGTCCGAATACGTAGCCGTCGATGTAGGGATTCTTCACTATCTCGGGAAGGTTGCCTACCGCCTCTTCGCTCTCTATCTGAATAAGACGGCAGAGGGAGTTCACCGAATTTTTTATGTACTCTGCCGTGTCGTCATTGCCGTAGTGTGCGGCGCGAAGCGGACCGAAGCCGCGCTTTCCCTCGGGCGGATAGAGGCAGAGATCCATCGCCGCCTGCGCCTGCTCGGGTGTGTTTATCATCGGGAAGATGATTCCCTCGGGTCCCATTTCAAGCACACGCTTTACGTGCTCGGGATTGCGAGAGGATGCGCGGACGATAGCGGGTGTGCCGGTCATTCTCGCCGCCATAAGATGGGAGGCAAGCTCTCTGTAGTCGATGCCCGAGTGCTCGGTGTCGATCCAGATAAAATCATATCCCGCATATCCGAATATCTCGGTTATAGCAGACTCGGGAAGCGATACGTGCGTGCCGCAGATATTCTCGCAGGAGGTAAGCTTTTCCTTTAATGTTTTTGCCATAATAAGACCGCCTTTCGGTTTTTATTTTTACAAACCTATTATATAGGTTATTAGGTCGGTTGTCAAGAGGGAACAGAGAAGTTGCATCAAATCATGACAAATGTTGCAAGAAAAACTCTTTTACTTGACAAAAAAAGCGGCGTGCGGTATCATTAAAACGGATAACAACAGCTGAAAGGAAGTAGAACTTATGAAGCTTGAAGGCATATATCCCGCATCGTCACTTGAATATCAAAGAGGGCGTTATGCGGACATAAAGAACGAATTTTGCTTGCGTTTTTCGGGCGAGTGCGAATTTTTCTCGGCATCGGGCAGAAGCGAGATAATAGGAAACCACACCGACCACAACCGCGGAGCCGTAATGGCGGCGGGCATAGATCTCGATGCGATCGCGGCGGCACGTGCGAATGATACCGACACCGTCCGCATCTGGGACAAGGGCTACGGTAAGGAGTTTACAGTTGATATATCGACCCTTGACAAAAAGGAAAATGAGATCGGCACGACCTATGCGCTCATCCGCGGAACGGCGGCGAGAATGGCGGCGCGCGGATATAAGATAGGCGGTCTTGATGCCGTTATCACATCAAACGTTTTTAAGGGTTCGGGACTTTCCTCCTCGGCGGCAATAGAGATACTTTTCTTCACCCTTTTCAACCATCTCTATAACGGCGGCGCACTCTCGCTCGTTGAGGGAGCGAAGATAGCACAAGAGGCGGAGAATATGTATTTCGGCAAGCCCTGCGGACTTATGGATCAGGTCGCGTGCGCGCTCGGACAGCTCGCGGCGATAGATTTTGAGGACAAGGAAGAGCCGAAGATAGAGAGCATCGGACTTGACTTTGCCGCCTCGGGCTATTCGCTTGTCATATGTGACGTACATGCAGACCACGCTGACCTTACAGACGAGTATGCGGCGATCACACGCGAGATGCGTGCGGTAGCTGAATTTTTCGGTGCGAGTGTGCTCCGTGAGGTCGATGAGAATGAGTTTTACGCATCGGTAATGGCGCTTCGCAAAAAGGTTTCCGACCGCGCGGTCCTTCGCGCTATCCACTTCTTTGAGGAGAACAAGCGCGCTATCCGTGCGGCTTCTCTTGCCCGTGAGGGCGACGTGGACGGATTCCTCTCACTTATAAACGCATCGGGAGAAAGCTCGGAGCTTTGCCTGCAGAACGCATATCCCGCGGGAAGCACGGCTCAGGCGATGACACTTGCACTCGCTCTCACAAGAAAGCTACTCTCGGGTAAAGGGGCATGCAGAGTACACGGCGGCGGCTTTGGCGGCACGATACTTGCATTCGTTCCCGTAGAGATGACAGCGAGCTACATATCGAAAATGAACGCCGTATTCGGTGACGGCTCGGCGCACGAGCTTCACGTCCGTCCCCTCGGTGCTTGTAAGGTGGAAGTGCTCTGAAAGAGCACTTCGCAACCGACCAACGGTCGGTTATATCGTATTTTGAAAAAATATATCGTGTTTACGAAGTAAACATATCGCAAAAAACGCCTTTGGTGAACATACAGTAAAGATTCACCAAAGGCGGTTTTTTATTTTTTTGCTGTAGTGATCGAAGCAATAAGCTTTCTGCGAATCGTCCCGCATTTGTTTAAAAGCTTTGTGTAGATCTGCTCATCGATCGATCTTGTTCTATATAGAATCTC